>NZ_JBMQQZ010000040.1:0-20830 GCF_057362025.1 Bordetella sp.
GTTCGAGCAGTTCTCGCACGGGACGGAAGTGATTGCCCGGGCGATCGCCGAATCCTCCGGCTTTTCCATCGCCGGCGGTGGCGATACGCTGGCGGCCATCGCCAAGTTCGGCATTACCGACAAGGTGGGGTATATCTCCACTGGCGGCGGGGCGTTCCTGGAGTTTCTCGAAGGGAAGACCTTGCCGGCGGTGGAGATTCTGCAGCAGCGGGCGGGGTGACGCGGGTATTGCGTTTTTCTGGTGCGTTCCTGCTTTAGGCGCGGCCGGCGATCCATCGTTGGATGGCGGGATGGTTCCACTGGTGTTGCGCGTAGGCGCGTAGCGGGTCGGGCAGGCTGTCGCCGGGAATTGCCAGGCGGTTCAGCATCGCGGCCAGGTCCAGGTCGGCCAGGCTCCAGGCGCCGAACAGGTTGGGCTGGCCGTGCGCGAGCAGGGCGGTGCCGACTCGGATCAGGCGGGCGGCGTCGCAATGCCCGGCGTCGCTGAGCGCTGCGGGCCGCATGCCGTCGAAAATGACTTCCGTCGGGCGTTCGCTGCGCAGCGTCTGCAGGTCGCTGCGCAGCCACGCCTGCACCTGCCGCGCCTGGGCGCGTGCACGCGTGTCGGCGGGATAGAGGGGCGCGTAGTCCGGCGCGGGGAAGGCTTGTTCCAGGTATTCGGCGATGGCGCTGGATTCGCTCAGGTAGAAATCCAGGTGCGCCAGGACCGGGACCTTGCCGATGGGCGAACGGTGCAGGAACGGCGCGGCACGCTGGTCCCCCTGGTCCAGGTCGACTTGCCTGACCTCGAAGTCCAGCCCTTTCACCTCCAGGGCGGCATATGCCGACAAGGCGTACGGGCTCAGAAACTGAGCATCGACGTATAGGGTCAGCGGTACGGCCACGGTCTCCTCCGGTTGGCGTGAACAGGAATACTAGCAGCGCGCGGGCAGTTCGTCCGGGACGAGGATAAGCAGATCCGTCACCCCGACCTCGATACCGGCCTGCGTCAGCAGGGTGCCCGCCTGCGCGCGGTGGTGGGTCTGATGGTTGAATACGTGCAGCAGCAGGCTGGCGGTCTCGCGCCGCGATGGGATGCCCTTGCTGTTGCGGTACGTCAATAGATAGGCAAGATCGCCGGGTTGAAGTTCCCCCACCCAGGCCGAGATGGCCGCGTCGATCGCCGTACGGCGCGGCCGCAGCGCCTGGAGGCTATCGAAGGGCCGGGCATCCAGCCGGTTCTCGACCGGCATGGCGGCGATGGGCGAGAGCGCCTGGCCCCGGCGCGCGGCCGGATGATCGAGGAAGCGCCGGAACCACATGGTATCGGTGACGATCAGATGGTTCAGCGTGCCCAGGATGGACCCGAAAAAGGCGCCACGATCGGTGCCCAGGGCATCGGCCGGCAAGGCGGCTGCCGCGTCCATCAGTTTCTCGTTCATCCAGGCGTTGTAGCGGGCCAGCAGCCGGAAATGGCGGATATCGGTCATGGGGTGGTCTCAGGCCGACAGGACGGCCCGATTGCGGCCGCGCTGCTTGGCGCGGTACAAGGCGTGGTCGGCGCTTTCGATGATGGTCTGGATGTCGCCGTCGCGCGCGCTGGCCACGGCGATTCCCAGGCTGATGGTGATGCGTATGGTGACGTTGTGATACTCGATCGGCGTTTGCTGCACATTGCGGCGCATGCGCTCGGCGGTGGCAAGGACGGCGTTCGGCGACGCCCCCGCGAGCAGGATGACGAACTCCTCGCCGCCGAAACGGGCGACCAGGTCCTGTTCGCGCACGGAAGACGTCAGGATTTCACCGACTTTGCGGATGGTCGCGTCGCCGGCACCGTGCCCATGGTTGTCGTTGACGAGCTTGAAGAAATCGATGTCCGCCATGATGACGGCGACCTGTCCCAGGCGGGCGCTCTGCTCGGCCATCAGCATGGCGGCCGCGTACAGGAAGGAGCGCCGGTTCAGCAGGCCGGAAAGCGGATCGATCCCCGCGGCCTTGCGCAGTTCGCTGATTTCCTGCACGTAGCGCTGTTCTTCGATCTGCGCCCGGCGCTGCGCGTGTTCGGCGCGCGCCTGTTCGACGTCCAGGCGCCGCATCAGCGAGCGCAGCGTGGCGGAAAGATCGACGATCTCGCGTGCGCCCGCCAGGCGCGGCAGCATGGTGACCGATTCGTCGCGGCCGAGGTGGCTGGCCGCCTTGGTCAGCGCGCGCAAGGGCCGGGCGATGCGCTGGGCGATGGTCCAGGTCAGGGCGATCCCGGCGATGCTGATAAGGATGCTCAGGATCAGGACCCGCCATTCCAGGCGCCGCACCGCGACATAGGCGTCGCGGGCGGGCTGTTGCGCCACGATGATCCAATTGCGGCCGGGATAGTCGCGATAACCCGACGCCAGGGCATAGCCGGTCAACATTTCGCCGGCATCGCTCTGCAGTTCGAAGTAGCCTTGGCGGGATGCGCGCATGCGGGCGATCTGTTCGTCGGAAAAGGGCTTGCTGCCCAGGTGAGGTCCGAGCAGCATGGTGCCGTCGGAGGACAGGATCCACAGATCCCGCACGCCGCCCGAGGTATCGGCCTCCAGCATGGCGCGGCGCACGTCGGCCGCCCAGGTCCAGCTCAGGTGCGCGCCCAGCACGCCGACCAGGCGGCCGTCCTCGACGATGGGCGCGGATATTTCCACGAAGCGAAAGCCTTTGCCGCGCGGCCGTTCCAGCAGTTCATTGAGCATGCGGGATTCGCGGACGTCGCCGATATTGGGCGATTCCCGGCCGCGCTGGAACCATAGGCGCTGCGCCACGGAGTCGCCCTCCAGCTTGCGCTGGGTGGCGGCGATCACCTTGCCGTCGGGGTCGGTGACGCCGATCCAGGCATAGTCCGTCATGGATTGCTGGCGCACCGTCAGCAGGCCGCGCAGGGTGCCGGGCGCCATGCTGCGCAAGGTCGGCCCTTCGGCAAGATTGCGGATTTCCCGGAAGCGCTCGAACATATCGCGATCCAGCGTATGGGCCATCGCGCTGGCGATATCGGCCACGTGCTGCTCGATCAGATCCCGGGTCTGGCGCTGCCCCATGTAGGCCGCGCCGCCGGCTGCCGCCGCCACCAGGGCCAGACAGAGGGTGCCGGCCAGCAGGACAATCTGCTGTTGGATCGTGAGTGGATGGCGACGAAACAAGCCTTGTGCCCGGCTGATGTGAACTTTACCCATTCTGTCGCAAAGACCGTCTGGGCGCTACATAATGTTCCCAATGTTGTATCGAAGCAGTAGCAGCGTTGCCCCTCTCATTCGAAAGGGGGATCGCCGGCCGCCCACCGGCGGTGTAGGGTTCAGGGGCCCATATGGCTGCCCTGCGTTGAAATCCGCCGATCCAGCCCGATATATCCACTATCTGAAAGTTTGTTCGGGATTACGGTAGCCTGGCGCATTGAATGCGGCGCGGAGGCGGCAGCGCGGTTGCGCCTGCGCCCAGGCGTGGGCAGGCCAGGGCCACCGTATGGCTAACCCGGAAGCGAGAGCGGGCGAAATGGAGTTCAAGGATTACTACGACATACTGGGCGTGACGCGGGACGTCGGCGAGGACGACCTGCGCCGCGCCTACCGCAAGCTGGCGCGGCAATACCATCCCGACGTCAGCAAGGAAGCCGACGCCGAAGTGCGCATGCGGGACATCAACGAAGCCTATGATGTCTTGCGCGACGCGGAAAAGCGGGCGGCTTACGACAACCTGGCGGCAGGCGTGTCCGCCAACGGCGCGCACCGGCCGCCGCCGGGCTGGGACCAGGGCTTCGAGTTCAGCTCCGCCCACGGCGGCGAGGATACCGACTTCAGCGAGTTTTTCTCGTCGCTGTTCGGCAATGCGACGCGCGGGCGCGCGCGCGGTTTTCGCGCGCGCGGCGAGGACCACCACGCCACGATAGAAGTGGATCTGGAGGACACGCTGCATGGCGCCACCCGGGAAATCAGCCTGCGGTCCATGAAGATGGACGAGCAGGGGCGGCCGCGCCTGCAGGAACGCAAGTTGAGCGTAAAGATCCCCCAAGGGATCCGCGAAGGGCAGCGCATCCGTCTGGCCGGCCAGGGCATGGCGGGCTACGCCGGCGGCGCGGCGGGCGACCTCTACCTGGAGGTCCGCCTGCGCCCGCATCCCCTGTACCGGGTGGACGGACGCGATTTGACGCTCAGGCTGCCCGTGGCGCCGTGGGAGGCGGCGCTGGGCGGTACCGTCACAGCGCCGACCCCGGGCGGACCGGTGGAAGTGGCGATACCGGCCGGGTCGCGCAACGGCGGAAAGCTGCGCCTGAAAGGCCGTGGCCTGCCCGGCAAGCCGCCCGGAGATCTGTACCTGGAGCTGGAAATCGCCTTGCCGCCAGCCAATACGCCTGCGGCGCAGGAAGCCTACCGGAATCTGCAGCGTCAAGCCCCCTTCGACCCGCGCGCCAAGTTCGGGCGTTGAGCCGGCCGTAACGGTGCGGAGGCGGCGGTATAGTTCGCGGAACGTATTCCGAACCGTCAGGTGCTTCCATGAGCCATACCGCCTCGCGTCTCACGCGCAGCCATCCCGATGAATTGATCGTCGGCCTTGTGTCCATATCCGATCGGGCCTCGCAGGGTACCTACGAAGACCTCGGCATCCCGGCCCTGCGCGATTGGCTGGGAGAGGCGCTGGCGTCGCCCTGGCAAGCGGTCGCCCGCCTGATACCGGACGAGCAGGCAGCGATTTCCGCTGCGCTGGTCGAGCTGGTGGACGACGTCGGCTGCGACCTGGTCCTGACCACCGGCGGCACGGGGCCCGCCCGCCGCGATGTGACGCCGGAGGCGACGCTGGCGGTAGCCACCCGCGAAATGCCGGGTTTCGGCGAGCAAATGCGGCAGATCAGCCTGAAATTCGTGCCGACCGCCATTCTGTCGCGGCAAGTCGCGGTGCTGCGTGAAACCGCCGATCACGCCGCGCTGATCATCAACCTGCCGGGGCAACCGAAGGCCATCAAGGAAACCCTGGAGGGTTTGCGCGACGCGCAGGGCACCGTGGTGACGCCCGGCATCTTCGCGGCGGTGCCGTATTGCATAGACCTGATCGGCGGTCCCTACATGGAAACGCGTCCGGACGTGGTCAAGGCATTCCGCCCGAAGTCGGCGCTGCGCAAGTAAAAGCCCGGCGAGTCAAAGGGCCGCGAATCGAAAAACCCGGCGGATCCGCCGGGTTTGTGCAGTGCGGGAGGAGGCTGGCGCGGGCGCCGGCCGTGCCCGGTCTACGGCTTGGCGATATGCCAGGAACCGCCGCCCGCGCCATCGCCGGTGGCCTGGCCCGGCTTGGTATCTTTCTTGAACGTGTACAGCGGCATGCCGCCGTATGCCCATTGCTTGCTGCCGTCATCGCGCGTGACGACGGTCCACTTGCCGGTGGGCTTGGCATCGCTGCCCGCGGCGAGAGGCGGCCAGTTGGCGGCGCATTGACCATTGCAATTGGACTTGCCCTGCGCGTCCTTGTCGTAGGTATACAGCGTCATGTTCTTCTGATCGACCAGGGCGGGGCCTTTGTCGGTCTTGCCTTGCATGGCCGGCTGGGCCTGTACGGCGGACACGGCGATCGCGCCGCAAAACAGGGTGATGGCGAGATATGAGCGTTTCATGGGGATTCCTTTTTCGGCTGACGAAACGGACCTTCGAAACCACGGCATGTCGATACCGCATCCCGTGCGCTACGACGCGCCGGGACCGCTTGAGCATACTCCTACTGCGCTATAGTCCGGGATCGTTATCGCACCAATGGGAGTTGCAATGATTCGTCGCGCAGGCGCCGCCGCCGTCGTGCTGGCCCTGGTCGGATGCTCGTCGACCAGCGATCTATTGAAGAAGGACCCGGTATTTTTCGGCCACACGACCAAGTCTCCGCAGGCTTACGCGCAATGCGTGGCCGACGGCTGGCGTGGCCAGGGGGAGCAGGTCAAGGTGGTGGCGATCAGCAACGGCTACGACGTGGTCGACGAAAGCGCGATGGGCATCAGTTCGGCGCTGCGCGTCATCGAGTACGCCAGCGGCAAGGTGGAAATCCGCATGTCGTCGCGTTCGTCCTTTGGCGCGCAGGGGCTGGTGCAGACCGCCAACCTGTGCATGTAGGCCGTCAGGGCCGCGCGGTGGCGGCGTGCTCGCGGATATCCTGGCCCGCGTCCGGCCGCGGTACGCCGCCGTCCGTGGCGGTCAGCGCGGCGTAGTGGTCTTGCGCGGCCTGCAATGCCTGGGTCAGGTATTCATACAGGCGGCGCTGTTCTTCCACGAAATCATCGAACTTGATCTGCGCGTGCGCGTAGGACAGCCCGGTGTGCCGCAGGCTGCTGATGAAGGCCGCGCGGGAGCGGCCCAGCAACCGCCAGCCGCGGTCCGCCAGCGCAAGCTGTTTTTGTAGTTCGGTGACGCGCGCGGCCGCGGCGCGCAATTCCTGTTCGGTAGCCATGGGCGGCCGGTGGGGTATTTCCGCAAAGCCGCTACATTAGCGCACGCGGCAGCCTCGCATTCGGTGGAAATCGGGGCGAAACCCTGGCCGTTTCGACAGCGCTCGTGCGAGGGCAAGCCAAGGCCTGCCGCGTTCCCGGGGTGAACCGGGCGGGCATGCCAGGCCGCCGGGACTTAGCGGCGGGCAGAGGGGCGATAGCCCGTTCCGCTGGGGCGCGGTGCGGGGTTGGCGTCCTTGTGGCGGAAATTGATGCGGCCCTTGGTCAAATCGTAGGGCGACATTTCCAGCGTTACGCGATCGCCCGCCAGGATGCGGATGCGGTGCTTGCGCAGGCGGCCGGACGCATAGGCGCCGACTTCAACGCCGTTGTCCAGCGTGACGCGGTAGCGCGCGTCGGGCAGCACTTCGTCGACGATGCCGTCGAGTTCAATCAGTTCTTCTTTCGCCATGGAAGTCTCCAGAAAAGGTAAACCGTCGCGCCATGCCGCCGCGCGGCAACAGGCACGCGGCCGGGACGGCCGGTCGGTCGCGCCCGGGGACGCGAATGATGGAAAGGCGAGGACGCTGGCCGTCAGGGCGGCGAACCCGTCAAAACGGGTGCTTGGTCGCGGTCAGCCCATGCGGCGGGACCGGAAGAAGCGGGTGAGAGCGGCAGAACCGCCGGAATGCGGCGGAAATCGCGAAAGGCGATGTCCGTGCTATGGAAATACGTCACGCGATAAAGTTTAGTTCATTTTTACCCTGGTGTAAACCCGAATATCGAGAAATCGGCGTGCCGCCAGCCGGCGGCAGCGGCTTCCGCGGCATGCCATATGCCCGCGCGGCATGCAAGGTCTTTTATTTGCGGTGCTCCGGAATACGGGAGTATTCTGCGGCCTCGCCAACGGCGGCGCCATCCCGCCACGTCCGGCGTCATGTCCGATCGCGCGACAAAATCGAGAGACAACCTTCTTACAACGAGTCTAGGCATGTGGATTCTTCTATTGCTGCCGTTCATCGGCCTGCTATGGGTGCCGTTCTATAACCAGGCCCTGCCCGAGCTGTTCGGTTTCCCTTTCTTCTATTGGTATCAGCTCCTGTGGGTGCCGATCACCGCGTTCCTGACGTGGATCGTCTACCGCAGCCAGCGCAAAGAAGGGGACGAATAATGAGCGGCCAAATCAACTGGACCGCCTTGAGCGTGTTCGTTTTCTTCTTCGTGCTGGTGACCGTCATGGGCTTCGCGGCGTCGCGCTGGCAGCGCGGCGAGACGACGGCGCATCTGGATGAATGGGGCCTGGGCGGACGCCGCTTCGGTACCTGGATCACCTGGTTCCTGGTCGGCGGCGACTTCTATACCGCGTACACCGTCATCGCCGTGCCCGCGCTGGTCTACGCCGTGGGCGCCTACGGGTTTTTCGCGCTGCCGTACACCATTCTTGTCTATCCCATCGTCTTCGCCATCATGCCGCGGCTGTGGCGGGTGGCGCAGAAGGCCGGACACGTCACCTCGGCCGACGTTGTCTATGCGCGCTTCCAGTCGCGCCCCCTGGAGCTGGCCATCGCCGTCACCGGCGTGCTGGCGACGATGCCCTACATTGCGCTGCAGCTGGTCGGCATGGAAGTGGTCATCAAGGCGCTGGGCCTGACCGGCGAACTGCCCCTGGCGGCAGCCTTCGTGATCCTGGCTCTGTACACCTATTCCGCCGGCCTGCGGGCGCCCGCGCTGATCGCCTTCGTCAAGGACCTGATGATCTATATCGTCGTCCTGGTGGCCGTTGTGCTGGTGCCGGCCAAGCTGGGCGGCTACGCCGCGGTGTTCTCCTCTGCCGGCGCGGCGTTCGCCGCGAAAGGCGGTGCCACGGGACTGACGCTGAAGGCATCGCAATTGCTTCCGTATGCGACGCTGGCGCTGGGGTCGGCCCTCGCGGCCTTCATGTACCCGCACACCTTGACCGGTATCTTCGCCGCCAAGAGCGCCGACACCATCCGCAAGAACGCGATCTTCCTGCCGGCCTATACGCTGCTGCTGGGCCTGATCGCCATGCTGGGCTACATGGCCTACGCGGCCAACCTGCATCCGCAGACGCCCAATGACGTGGTGCCGGCGCTGTTCAATTCGCTGTTCCCCAGCTGGTTCACGGGCTTTGCCTTCGCCGCCATCGCCATCGGCGCCCTGGTGCCCGCGGCCGTAATGTCGATCGGCGCGGCCAACCTGTTCACGCGCAACTTCTGGAAGGCCTACGTGAACCCGTCGGTGACGCCGGCGGGCGAAGCCAAGGTGGCCAAGATTGTTTCGCTCGTCGTCAAGGTGGGCGCCCTGGTCTTCATCCTGTTCGTGCCCACGCAGTTCGCGCTGGACCTGCAGCTGCTGGGCGGCGTGTGGATCCTGCAGACTTTCCCCGCCGTGGTGTTCGGGCTGTTCTTCGGCTGGTTCCGCGGCGGCCCGCTGCTGCTGGGCTGGCTCGTGGGCCTGGGCACCGGCACCACGCTGGCGTACATGGACGGCATCAAGCCCGTGCACGCGTTCGTGGTGGGCGGCGACACCTATGGCATCTATACCGGCCTGGTGGCCCTGGCGGTGAACATCATCGTCGCGGTCGTCGCGCAGCTTGTGGCGGGCATGATGTCAGGCTCGCAGGGCGCGCGCCGGAGCGCCTGACCTATCGCCGGACTTGACGCGCTCGCGTATCCTATCGACCTTGCTATCGATCATGCTCCACAGCAATGCTGCCAGCAGCAGCGATAGCAGCACATTCAGGGTCGAGATCGCCAGCGCGTCGGTCAGGTCGATCCAGCCGGCGGCCTGATGCACCAGCAGGATCGCCACCGAATGCGAAATATAGATCGGGTAGCTGAGCTGCCCGATTTTTTTATCCAGGCGATGCCGTGCCTGGTGGATAAAGGTCAGCGGCAGGATGCCGGCGAACGCCGCCAATGCCAGCGCGTCGCGCAGGTTGTGGTTGATCGGCACGGAAAAGTGGAACAGCGTGTAGACCACGAACAGGCCGGTGGCCAGTTCCGGCAGGTAGCGCACGCGCTCGCTCAGCCGCTGCCACATCGGCAGCAGCAGCCGGTGCGACAGCGCGCCGGACAGGAACAGGGCCAGTTCCAGCGGGAAGAAGCGGTAGGTCCATGGGTCCGACTGCGCCACGCCGGCGTGCAGCAGTATCGCGCGCAACGCCAGCGATGCCAGGAACAGCACCACGACGCGGCGCAGCGAGCGCAGGACGAACGGGGCGATGAGGTAGAAGCTGAGCTCCACGCCCAGCGTCCATGCCTGCGGCACGAGCAGGCCCTGGTACAGCGGCACGTCGCTGTCGGCGTAGCTGCCGGTCAGGACCAGCGAGCCGCCCTTGATGCCGAAGAACATCAGCCAGTCCTGGCCGACGATGAATAGATTGGCCAGCATCAGGAACAGGTCCGCGCTGTTGGGGCTGCGCCGATAGACGTCCAGGAATTCGGGATTGGCCACCCAATTCAGTGCCAGGGCCACCGCCGCGACGGCGAAGTAGGTCGGAAACAGCCGCAGAAGCCGATTCTCGTAAAAGCGCCCCGTGCTGCGATAGACCTCGTTGGTGTTCAGGATATAGGAGATCAGGAACCCCGAGATTACATAGAACAGCTGCACCGCAAGCCGTCCTCCCACCAGCATATTGCCGCCGTTGAAAGGTGAATGATCCAGTACCACCGATAGCGCGAATAACGTCCTGAGCAAACCCATGGGCGACCTCCCGTGCCCCTACACACGGCCCGATTCTGCGCGTCCGCCGCAGGGGCGCGCGTCATCCATAAGAAGCGCAGTTGTCCCATATGCTTTGGGCGCAACCGGGGCACATGCGGCGCTGCGCCATGCTCATGCATAAGTCCGCATGGCTGCATCGGAATTTCGGGGATGGGGCGTTTTAGCGACCGAAACCGCCGGAGAAACCGCCCGCGCGCATGTTGGGACGCCCACGCGCGAAATGCGCGGTCCGCTCCTGCGGCCGGATTAATGCGGCCGCAATGCAGCAACGGTTTTCGTTTCATTTTGATGACGAACACACATGCCGTCACTAAAACCTGGCTGAATGTCTCATGACATGGTCATGAGCCTGTCATCGGGCCTGCCCAGACTACTCGCATCTTCCGAATGCGAGATCCATGCGATGAGTTATGCAATCGATGTGCGCGACGTCAGCAAGTCCTTCCGCGCCGGCCAGAAAGCCCTGGATGGGGTCAGCCTGCAGGTGCGCGACGGTGAGATGGTGGCCTTGCTGGGCGCATCCGGATCCGGCAAGTCGACGCTGTTGCGTCACCTGGCCGGGTTCGTCGCGGCCGATGGCGGCGCCGGCGAGATCCGCGTCAACGGCGACCTGATCCAGCGCAACGGCCGCATCAGCCGCGACGTGCGGCGCGCGCGCGCCCGCATCGGCTTCGTCTTCCAGCAATTCAACCTGGTGGGCCGCCTGCCGGTCATTACCAACGTGCTGGCTGGCATGCTGCCGCGCGTGCCGCTGTATCGCAGCCTGTTGCGCTGGTTCCTGCGCGGCGAGATCCAGGTGGGGCTGGACGCCCTGGCGCAGGTCGGCATCGAAAGCCACGCCTTTCAGCGCGCGTCCAATTTGTCAGGTGGCCAGCAGCAGCGCGCGGCCATCGCGCGTACCCTGGTGCAGAACGCCCGTACCATCCTGGCCGATGAACCGATCGCCTCGCTGGACCCCGAATCGTCGCGCCGCGTGATGGATACGCTGGCGCAAATCAATCGCACGCGTGGCGTCGCCGTCGTGGTGTCGCTGCATCAGGTCGATGTGGCCATGCGTTATTGCCCGCGTGTCGTTGCCCTGCGCCATGGCAAGGTCGTCTACGACGGCCCCTCATCCAAATTGACCGCCGAAATGCTGCAGGACCTGTATGGCGCCGAGCTGGGCGAACTGATGCCCGCGGCGGCGCCGGCTGCTGCCGAAACACCGCAGTCCCCGATGGGCCGTCCGCAACTGGCGGCGGCCTGATTTCTGTTTTCACTTTCCACCGCAAGACACGGAGTTACCCTCATGCTTCGCAGAACTTTTTGCGCCCTCATCGCCACGGCGGCCATTTCCGCGCCGGCATTCGCCCAGGACGCGAAGATCCTGAACTTCGGCATTATCTCGACGGAATCGTCGAGCAATCTGCGCAGCGGATGGCAGCCTGTCATCGACGACCTGAGCAAGGCCCTCGGTGTTCCAGTCAAGCCTTTTTTCGCTTCCGACTATGCCGGCATCATCGAGGGCATGCGCTTTAACAAAGTGCAGATGGCGTGGTACGGCAACTTGTCCGCCATCGAAGCCGTGGACCGGTCGCAGGGCGAAGTCTTCGCACATGTGATCGATAAGGACGGCAATCCCGGCTACTGGTCGGTACTGGTGACGGCCAAGGACGGCAAGGTCAAGTCGCTGGACGACGTGCTGAAGAACGGCAAGACCCTGAGCTACGGCGCGGGCGATCCGAATTCGACCTCCGGCACCGCTGTTCCCGGGTACTACCTGTGGGGCGCCAACAAGATCGATCCCAAGTCTTTCTTCAAGAACTTCCGCATCGCCAATCACGAAACCAATCTGCTGTCGGCGATGAATGGCCAGGTCGATGTGGCCATCACCAATACGGAAGCGCTGGAGCGCTACAAGGTCAACACCGGCAAATCGCCGGAAGACAAGATCAGCATCCTCTGGAAGTCGCCCCTGATTCCGGCCGACCCGCTGGTGTGGCGCGCCGATCTGCCGGCGGCCCTGAAACAGAAGATCCAGGGCTTCTTCGTGAATTACGGGCAGAAGGGTCCCGACGCGGCGCAGGAACTCGAAAAGCTGAAGAAGCTGGGCTACAAGGGCTTCGTCGCGTCCGACAATACGCAACTGCTGCCGATCCGCCAGATCAACCTGGCCGGCCAGCGCGCCAAGGTCGAAAGCGATACGACCCTGAGCGCGCAAGCCAAGCAGCAGAAGCTGGCGGAGATCGACGGCAAGCTGGCCGACCTGGCCAAGCAGGTCGCCTCCGTCAAGTCGCAGCAGTAAGCGACGTCGCAGCGAATAGGTAAAGACATCCCATGAGTGCCACCTTGTCTCCGGCGCGGCCCGCGCCTCAACCGCCCAGGGGTTCGCTGCCCGCCATGCTGGCATGGGCGATCATCATCGCCGTGCTGGCCGCGTCGTGGCAGGGGGCCGACATGCGCCCGCTGGACCTGTTCCGCGATTCCGGGAACATGTCGCAGTTTCTGCAGGATTTCTTTCCGCCGAATTTCCGCGATTGGCGCATGTATCTGGAAGAGATGCTGGTTACCGTGCAGATCGCCATCTGGGGGACTTTCCTGGCGGTGGTGCTGGCGGTGCCCATGAGCCTGCTGTGTTCTTCCAACATCGTGCCGGCGTGGGTGCACCAGCCCGTGCGCCGGCTGATGGACGCCTGCCGCGCCATCAACGAGATGGTGTTCGCCATGCTGTTCATCGTGGCGGTGGGCCTGGGGCCGTTCGCCGGGGTGCTGGCCCTGTGGGTACACACCCTGGGCGTGCTGGCCAAGCTGTTCTCCGAGGCGGTGGAGGCCATCGATCCGCGGCCCGTCGAAGGCGTGCGGGCTACCGGCGCGGGCGCGATCGAAGAGATCGTCTTCGGTGTCATTCCGCAGGTCCTGCCGTTGTGGATTTCCTATTCCTTGTACCGCTTCGAATCCAACGTGCGCTCGGCATCGGTGGTGGGTATCGTGGGCGCGGGCGGCATCGGGATGGTGTTGTGGGAAATCATCCGCAGCTTCCAGTACGGCCAGACCTGCGCGGTGATGATCATCATCATTCTGTTCGTGACGGCCATCGACGTGCTGTCCTCGCGCATTCGTAAAATCTTTATCTGACTGCCTCCATCATGTCCGAAGCCCTGACCCTGTCTCGCGTCGAAAGCCTGTTTTCGGGCTACGGCAGCGCCTATTACGGCCGCGAGGCCGTCACCCAGACCGAACACGCACTGCAATGCGCGGCGCTGGCCGAACAGGCCGGCGAGTCGACGGCCACTATCGTCGCCAGCCTGCTGCACGATATCGGCCACCTGCTGATGGCCGAAAGCGCGCTGGAGGATAAGCGCCATCAGGACATCGGCGCGCGCGCGCTGCTGGGCCTGGTCGGTGAAAGCGTGGTCGCGCCGGTGCGGCTGCATGTGCCCGCCAAGCGCTATCTCTGCACCGTGGACACGGGCTACTGGGATACGCTGTCCCAGGCCTCGAAGGACACGCTGGTGCTGCAGGGCGGCCCTTTCACGCCGGACGAGGCCCAGGCGTTCGAACGCCTGCCGTATTTCGCCGAAGCCGTGCGTCTGCGCAAGTACGACGACCTGGCCAAGGTGGCGGGGGCGGCCACGCCCCCGCTGCGGCATTACCTGGATCTGCTCGAAACCGTCGCGGCCTGAGACCGCGGCCCGGTCAGTTCATTTTGATATTCAGCGACGTGATGATGCCGCGCCACCTCTCGGTATCGTCGCGGACCTGCTGCTGGAACTTCTGCTGGGTCCAGGTATCGACCGCCAGCCCCTGCTCCAGCATCTTCTTTTGCGTACTCGGGTCTTTCAGCGCCTGGTTGATCGCGTCGTGCAGTTTGGCGACGACGGCTGGCGGCGTGCCCGCGCGCACGAAAACCCCATACCAGGGCTCGTAGTCGAATCCCTTGACGCCGGCTTCCTGCATCGTGGGCAGGTCAGGCAGCGAGGCCGCGCGCCGCGCGCCGGAGGTGGCCAGCGGCCGGACCTGGCCGCTGCGGATATACGGCAGCACCGCCGGGATGGTCAGCAGCATGGCTTCGATGCGGCCGGAGATCAGATCCGTGATGGCGGGACCCGATCCCTTGTAGGGGATGTGGGTCAGTTTCAGGTTCTCCTTGGATTGCAGCCACGCCATGGGCAAATGCCCAGCGCTGCCGACGCCGCCCGAGCCGTAGTTGACCGCGCCGGGGTGGGCACGGGCGTAGTCGAGGAATTCCTTGATGTTGTGGACCGGCATGGAGTTGGTCACCACCAGCACATTGGGCGTCTGACCCACATAGGCGACCGGCGTGATGTCTTTCTGCGGCTGGTAGCTCAGGTGCGGGTATAGCGTCGCGTTGAACGCGAAGCCGATGTGTTCCAGCATGATCGTGTAGCCGTCGGGATTCGATCGCGCCAGCATGGTGCCGGCAATCGTGCCGCCGGCGCCGCCACGGTTATCGGCCACCACGGTCTGTCCCAGGATGCGGCCCAGCTTGTCGCCCAGGATCCGGCCGATGATGTCGGTCGTGCCGCCGGGCGCGTAGGGAATCAGCAAGGTCACCGGCTTGGCCGGCCAGTCGTCCTGTGCGCACGCGGGCACGGGGACTGCCAGTGCGGCGCATACCGTTGCCGCCAGGGCGACCAGCCATCCACGCGAGACGCCGGGACGGCGCTTGCGCATGCCGGGCGACGGGGCCGTCGCCCTTTGACGCCGCCGGCTCGGACTCCGGGTCGAGGAAAAAAAACTTGCCGCGCGGTCCGGTATCACCTCGCCGCCCTTCTTATGGTTGTCCTGCATCGCTGCCTCCGTTGATGCGCGTTGTCTCCGTGCGCTTCCGCTGCTTGCGGCGGAACGCCGTACTGCGCCGCGGCTGCCCGCGAGGGCACGTCGCGTCTCCTGTGGTGCGCGCAGGGGCGCGCATGGTTTTGTTATGGTTGTCGTAATTACAACTACTATTTTGCGGATTGTGATACGCGAATGCTTGGCGCGTCAATCGGGCAAAAACGCGGGGGAATATCGGGGCCGGATTTGTCGCAGCGCAATAATCACGGCCTCACCGTTGCGGCTCCCAGATTATCGTAGTAGTGTACGCAACAACCATTATTTTTTTGCGTATTCCGTTGCGCGTTTCCGATATTCCCTTGGCGAGGTCGCATGAGCAAAATTCGCAAGGTCACGCTGCGCCGCTTGCGGTTGCCGCTATCCACGCCGTACCGGCTGTCATACCGAACCTTCACGGAGTTCGAGCCCTATCTGGTGCAGCTGGAGGACGACGGCGGGCGGCGGGCGTTCGCCGACGGCCACGTATCGCCAGGCTCCAGCAGCGAAACGCGGGAAGGGGCGTGGGCGTTCTGCCTGGAGCAACTGGCGGCGCTGCCGGGGCGCGATACCGCGCAAGCCAAGGCGGGGCTGCTGGCACGCTTCCAGGACAGCAAAGTCGCCGTTACCGCCATGGTCTGCGCCATCGAGGCATTGGAGGGTTCGCCCTTCCTGGACGTGGCGCGAGACACCGTGTTGCCCCTGCTGGTACCCGTCAGCGCGCTGGAGCCCGCCGCCATCGCCGAGGAAATCGACCGGCGCATCGCCGCCGGCTTCACGGTGTTCAAGGTCAAGGTCGGCAAGGACGTCGCCGCCGATGTGGATCGTGTCCGCGCCATCCAGCGCGCGGCGGACGGGCGAGCCAGCCTGCGCCTGGATGCCAATCGCGCCTATAACCGGGCCGATGCCCTGGCCTTCGTCGGTCAGCTGGACCCCGCGGGAATCGATTTGTTCGAGCAGCCGTGCGACGCGGACGACTGGGATGCCAATGCCGCCGTGGCGCGGGCCAGCCCCGTGCCGCTGATGCTGGACGAACCGATCTGCGCGCTGGGCGACATCGACCGTGCAGCTACCCTGAGCAACGTCGGCTACTGCAAGCTCAAGCTCAAGCGCTTCGGCAGCCTGGAGCGGCTGGCGGAAGGCCTGGACCGCGTGCGCGGCAACGGCATGCGCCCGGTGCTGGGCGATGGCCTGGGCAGTGAAATCCACAACTGGATGGAAGCCTGCGTGGCACGCACCACCATCGACAACGCCGGCGAGTTCAACGGCTTCCTGAAGCATCCGGACAAGCTGTTTCGCCAACCGTTGGGCTTCGAGCGCGGCGCCGTCGCCATGCCGGCCGGCTATCGCCCCGAACTGGACCAGGCCGCCATCGACAGGCTGACGGTGGAAAGGCGCGATTTTCCCGCCTGAGCGGCGCCGCGCATCGATAGGAGGAGAACCCCATGCCCCATGAAGAATCCCTGGCGGAACTGGATCGGCGGCGCACAGCCGCGCGCGCCATGGGCGGCGAGGACAAGCTGGCCCGGCGGCGGGCCGGCGGCGACCTGAACGCGCAGGAGCGCCTGGACCAACTGGTGGACGCGGACAGCTTCATCGAACTGGGAGTGCTGGCCGCGTCGGCGCGCTTCGAGCTGGACGCTGCCGAGACGCCGCGCGACGGCAAGCTGGTGGGTTTCGGCCGCATCGATGGCCGCGACGTCGGCGTGGTGGTGAACGATTTCACGACCAAGGGGGCCTCCACCAGTGCGACCAATTCCCGCAAGATGGGCTATGTGCGCAAGGCCTGCACCGAGCGCGGCATGCCTTTCGTGCACGTGGGCGAATCCACCGGCGCGCGCCTGCCCGATGCCATGGGCTCGCGCGGCATGGGCGCGCTGCTGGGCAACGACACCACGCAGTTCCGCCGCATGCGCGAAACCCCCTGGATTTCCGCCGCCCTGAATACATCGTTCGGATCGTCGGCCTGGCTGTGCTGCTGCGCCGACTTCTCCGTGATGAAGAAGGGGTCGATCATGTCGGTATCCAGCCCGCGGCTGGTATCGATGGCGATCGGCGAGAAAGTCGACCTGGAGGAACTCGGCGGCTGGCGGCTGCACGCGGAACAAACCGGGCTGATCGATTACTTCGTCGACACCGATGAAGAGGCCATGCGCGCCATCCGCCGCTTCCTTTCGTATATGCCTTCGCACAACGGCCAACTGCCGCCGGTGGCGGAGGTGACGGAAGGGTCGGGGGAAGGGCAGGAGCGCATCCTGGATATCCTGCCGGAGAAGCGCACGCAGGTCTACAACATGAAGAAGATCCTGGAGATCATCTTCGACCGCGATAGCCTGCTGGAAATCAAGGCGCGCTTCGGCAAGCCGCTGGTGGCCGCGCTGGGCCGGCTGCAGGGCCAGGTGGTGGGCATTATCGCCAACAACCCGATGTCGGGCGGCGGCGCCCTCTCGGCCGAAGCCTGCCGCAAGGCGGTGGACTTCACCGTGATGTGCGACAGCTTCAATATCCCGCTGATCCGCTTCATGGATACGCCGGGTTTTGTGGTGGGGCTGGACGCGGAGCGGCGCGGCGCGCCGGGCCACATCATGAACTTCATGAACGCCACCTGCCTTACCACGGTGCCGCAGATCACTGTGCTGTGCCGCAAGGCCTATGGCCGCGCCTATGTCGCCATGGGCGGCGGCGCCCACAACGATGTCATGGTGGCCTGGCCCACTGCCGAGGTCAGCTTCATGGACCCGGTGTTCGCCACCAATATCGTGCACAACAAGACGCCGTCGGACGAGGGGTTCGCAGAGGCCCTGGCGGATATCCAGAAAGACCTGGAAGTCTGGGACATGGCGCGGATCTTCTCCGCGCAGGATGTTATCAAGCCGCAGGAAACGCGCGCATTCCTGATTCGCATGCTGGACGTACACCGGCGCCGCCGTGCGGGCGGAATCGGCGAACACCTGATGCGAACCTGGCCCACCAGTTACTGAGGCCGCCTCCGGGGGAAAGCACTATGACGGGACGCAATCCGGCGCGGGACATCATCGTCCGTGCGCGCGAGGAACATCGCCAGGCTCTGAGCGAGGCCGACGGCAAGGCGCTGCTGGCGGCCTTCGGTATCGCCGTTCCGCGCGCCGTGGTGGCTCGCGATGCGGACGACGCGGCCGCGCGGGCGGCCGAGCTGGCGGGCCCTTTCGTGACGAAGGTGGTGTCGCCCGATATCCTGCACAAGTCCGATGCGGGCGGCGTCGCGCTGAATCTGGCCGATGCCGCCGCGGTGGGCGCGGCCGTCCGTGCGATGGCGGCGCGGCCGGCCATCGCCGCCGCGCGGGTGGACGGCTGGCTGGTGGAGGAAATGGCGCCGCGCGGCATCGAGGTGGCGGTAGGGGCGGTGCGTGATCCGCAGTTCGGCCCGCTGATCATGGTGGGCCTGGGCGGCATTTTCGTCGAAGTATTGAAGGACGTGGCGTTTCGCATTTGTCCCATTACGGAGGCGGATGCGTGGGCGATGCTGGACGAGCTGCGCGGCGCCGCGTTGTTGCGTGGCGCGCGGGGCCAGGACCCGATGGACCGGCATGCGCTGGTGCGTGCGCTGATGGCGGTGGGTGGCAAGGGTGGGGTGCTGGAGGCGCTGGGCGAAGACCTGGCCGAACTGGACATCAATCCGCTGATCGCTGCGCCGGCCGGCGTGTGCGCGGTGGATGCGCGATTCGTACTGACACCGCCAGCGGAAGCGAGCCCCGTCGACAAGGTATCCGCCGCATCGCCATCGATCTTCGCCGCCCCGCCGCGCGGCGGCGAAGATATCCTTGCCTATTACCGGCCGCTGTTCCGTCCGCGTACGGTTGCCGTGCTGGGCGCTTCGACACGCAGCGTGGCGATCGCCAACACATTCATCCGTCGCCTGAAAGCCTACGGCTACGACGGCGCCATTTATCCCATCCACCCCACTGCGGCCGAAGTGGAGGGCCTGCCGGCCTATCCGAGCCTGGCCGAAACCCCGCAACCGGTGGACTATGCCTATGTGGCGATCGGCGCCGCGCAAATCCCCGATGTGCTGGGCGCGGCGGCGGGGCGCTGCCGATTCGCGCAGGTGATTTCCTCCGGCTTCGGTGAAACCGAGGATGGCCGCGAGGCACAGCAGGCCTTGGTCGAACGGGCACGCTCGGGCGGCGTACGTGTGCTTGGGCCGAATTGCCTGGGCACGTATTCTCCTCGCGGCGGACTGACGTTTCCCGCCGATGCCCCCAAGGAAGCGGGCGCTATCGGTATCGTGTCGCAGTCGGGCGGGTTGTCCACCGATATCATCAAGCGCGGTCAATGGCGCGGGCTGCGCTTTAGCGGACTGGTGACGATCGGCAATAGCGCCGATATCGCGCCGCACGATTTGCTCGAATACTTTCTGTACGACCCCGATACCAAGGCGGTGGGCCTGTACCTGGAAGATGTCAAGGACGGCCGGGCGTTTTTCGAGCTGCTGCGCAATGCGCCGGTGGCCAAGCCGGTCGTGATCCTGAAGGGCGGCACGACGAGCCTGGGGCGGCTGGCGGCCAGCTCGCATACGGGCGCGCTGGGCGGACACGAACGCGCCTGGGACGCGCTGGCGGCACAGACGCCGGTCGCGCTGGTGCAGACGGTCGACGAGTTCATCAATGCCTTGTTGGCCCTGCAACACCTGACGCCACGCCCGCAACGGCCGACGCGCGTCGTGACCTTGTTCGGCAACGGCGGCGGGTCCAGCGTGCTGGGGGCGGACAGCTTCGCCCGCGAAGGACTGGCGGTCGCGCCTTTCGGCAAGGCGGCGCGCGAGGCGCTGGAGGCGTTGGGTTTTCCACCGGGGACGAGCGTGCTGAATCCTATCGATACGCCGGTGCGGTCCTTGCAGGAGAAGGACGGCTGGGTGGCGGGCGAGATCCTGGACCTGGTCTACGAACACGCGCGGCCCGACGCGGTGGCCATGCATTTGAACCTGGCGGCTTTCGTGGGCCGGGGGTCGGTGGATCCTATTGGCAATCTGCTGGCGGTGGTGGAACAGACGCAGCGCAAGTGGGCGGGACAGGCGCATTTCCTGCTTGCCTTGCGGGGCGATGGGTCGCCCGAGCTGGACGATAGCAAACGAGCGTATCGGGAAAGGGCGCGGGCGGTGGGTGTGCCGGTGTATGACGAGATTCCGGATCTGGCGAAGGCGTTGGCGGTGGTGGCCGTTCTGGAGGACCGGTTGGCGGCCTGGCAGGCGGCGCATCAGCGGTAGGGATTTGGCGGTTGCGGGTGGCTTGTGGGTGCCGTGCGTTGATCGATGCTGTTCGTGGGTGGTTTGCTGGTGCCGTGCGGTGATCGGTGCTGTTCGTGGGTGGTTTGCTAGTCCCGTCCGTCGTGGGTGGTGCCTGTCGGGGCCAGCCCGGAGGAGCCGGTCCGGCGCTTTCGCGCCGGACTTCCGCGTCGTCATCTTCGTACGGCGGCCGAGGTGGCGGCGGTTTTCTTGCGGTTTTTTTTGCCCGGCCGTCCTCCCTTCAGATTCCCGCGCGCGGCTCCAACGGGCTGGCCCCGACAGGCACCACCCCCGCCGGACTCCGGTTTGCCTTGATTACGGTCGCTGCGACGAGTTGGGTTCTTGCGCTTCGTGGGCGGCGGATGCTGCCGCTGGAAGATTCTGCAGTGCACGTCGCATCGAGGCCGCCCAGCGCGGCCCCGCTGCGCCTACGCGGTGGTTGAATGCGGCGGGCTGCATGCGAATGGCGGCGCGTTTACCATGCCACGTAGGGCCTGTCAGAATTTCTGTGTTTAAAGCATTGGGATGCCGTACCACTTTTGATCTGCAAAGTTCATGCTACCTCAGTGATATGGGTCGGTGAAGCGTTCTGCATAGATGATGGCGAA
>NZ_JBMQQZ010000041.1:0-37539 GCF_057362025.1 Bordetella sp.
CAAATGAACGGCATGGGCGATATGCAGGCCCATCCGGCAACGGAAAATGGCAATCCGCTGGTCGACATGCAGGCCATGGATCCTGTGCCCAAGCTGGACGATCCCGGCATCGGGCTGCGCGAAAACGGCCGGCGCGTACTGACGTATGCGGATCTGCACAGCACGTTCGAGGACCCCGATGGACGCGAACCGGGCCGCACGATCGAACTGCACCTGACGGGCCATATGGAGAAGTTCGCGTGGTCGTTCGACGGCGTTAAGTTTTCGGACGCCAAGCCCATTCCGCTGAAGTACGGCGAGCGAGTCCGGATCGTGCTCGTGAACGACACGATGATGAGCCACCCGATCCACCTGCACGGGATGTGGAGCGACCTGGAGGACGAGCAGGGCCGCTTCATGGTGCGCAAGCACACCATCGACATGCCGCCCGGTTCCAGGCGCAGCTACCGCGTCACCGCCGACGCGCTGGGCCGATGGGCCTACCATTGCCATCTCCTTTATCACATGGAGATGGGCATGTTCCGCGAAGTACGGGTGCAAGAGTGAAGGACATCGGAGTGATGACGATCTGCCGTAAAGCCGGCCTCGCGGCCGCCATGGCCGCTGCGCTTGCCGCCGTCGTCCCGGGCGCGGCATCGGCGCAGTCCAATGGCCCGACACAAAGCCGGACTCCCATTCCCGTGCTGACCGATGCCGACCGCAAGGCAGCGGCGTTCGACTCCGGCGGGCATGCGGTCCACGACAAGCGAATCAATTACCAGTTGCTATTCGACGAGCTGGAATGGCAGGATGCCAAGGACGGAAGCGCCCTGAACTGGGACTTCACAGGCTGGGTCGGCGGCGACATCGACCGGCTTTGGTTGCGCTCGGAAGGGGAGCGGACCAATGGCAAGCTGGAACACGCGGAAGCGCAGGCACTATGGGGCCATGCGATCACGCCCTGGTGGGATCTGGTCGGCGGCGTCCGCCAGGACTTCAAACCTGGGCCTTCGCAGACCTGGGCCGCCTTCGGCATCCAGGGCCTGGCGCTGTATAACTTCGAATCGGAGATCACAGGCTTTGTGGGCGACAGCGGCCAGACTTCGCTGCGCCTGAAAGGGGAGTACGACATACTCATCACCAACCGGCTGATCCTGCAGCCGATGGCCGAGATCAACTTCTACGGGAAAAACGACCCGGGCCGGCAAATGGGCGCCGGCCTCGGGAATTCAGAGGTGGGCTTGCGCCTGCGCTACGAGATCCGACGCGAATTCGCCCCGTATATCGGGGTTACCTGGAATCGCTCGTACGGCAACACCGCCGACTTCGTGCGCGCCGACGGCGGCAGCCGCAACGAAACCCGGTTCCTGGCCGGCGTACGGATGTGGTTCTGACCGATAGCGGGGGTTTCTACAGGCCAAGCTGTATCCCCATCGGTCCGCTGCCACGTTCTGTCGCTTTCTTTCTTGTTTCATTCCTTATATTCACATCCGAGCCATGGCTATCGTTCGCAATACCTTCAGCGCCGTCGTGCTTATCGCGGGCCTGATCGCCGGCAGTCCGGCCCAGGCGCATCCCAAGCTCGTTTCTACGTCGCCGCAGGCGCAGGCGCAGGGCCCCGCGCCCAAACAGATCGAGCTGCATTTCTCCGAATCGCTCGTGACCCAGTTCTCGGGCGCGAAGCTGACGATGACGGCGATGCCTGGCATGGGGACGCATGCCCCGATGGCCATGGGAGCGCGGGTCTCCGGCAGCGACGATCCCAAGGTGATGATCATCACGCCCGCGCAGCCCCTGCCCGCCGGGACTTATCGCGTGGAGTGGCGCGCGGTTTCCTCGGATACGCACCCTGTGACGGGAAGCTTTTCCTTCCAGGTGAAGTAGGTCGATGGCAGACGGCCTTAACGTCTTTCTCCGCTTCGCGCTGTACCTGGACCTTACGCTGCTCGCGGGCCTGCCGCTGATCTGCAGGGTGGGATTTCCCAGGGAATCCGGCCAGGTCTCGGCGGCGATCGGACTGCGCGGGCTGCTGATCGCCGCGGCGGGCGTTGGCCTGGGCCTGTCGCTGTGCCATATGGTGACGTTGGCGATGGTCATGAGCGGCGCTTCCGGCGTGGACGAATTGGGGCGCCATGTCTTTTCCATGATGATTACCGCCACCGACGCCGGAATCGCCTGGGCAGTGCGCATGGTGTCGTTGATGCTCGTCGGCGTGCTGGCCGTGTTCGGTCGGCAGCGACGGGCAGGATGGCTGACGATCGCGGCCGCTCCGGGCCTGGTGTCGCTCGGGACTGTCGCCTGGAGCGGCCACGGGGCGATGGACGAAGGCGGGCGCAGGTATCTTCATTTCACGGCCGACATCGTGCATCTGATCGCCGCGGCCGCATGGATCGGCGCCCTGGCGGCATTTGCCCTGCTGCTGCGCCCCGGTCAACTGGTGTCGCCCATGCAACTGCGCAGACTGGAAGGGGGGCTATCGCGCTTCGCATGGATCGGCACCGCCATCGTCCTTGCCCTGGCAGTGACCGGGGTGGCGAACTACCTTTTGATTACGGGCCCGCAGGTTTCCGGCCTGATCTCGACGCCATACGGCCTGCTGTTGCTCGCGAAACTCGCCCTTTTCGCGCTCATGCTGGCGTTTGCCGCGGCAAACCGGTATCGCCTGACGCCGGTGTTGGCGCGCACGCTCGATGCAGGGTGCCCGGCCGCGGCGCTGTCCGCGCTGCGCAGAAGCGTGGCGTTGGAAACCAGCGCCGCGCTCCTGATCCTGGCGGCCGTCGCCTGGCTCGGTACGCTGGACCCGTCCCAGGCCCTGACGTCGCCATTGCCGTAATCAGATTCGCGGCTGCGCGACGGCAGTCGCGCTGTCCGGCTCGCCGGTGCGTGCCGGCTTGGACGGGCGAAGGCGCGATAGGGTAAAGCCGACGATGGTGCGGCCCGCTTCGGAGTGGGCAAAAACACGGCCGCCGTGCATCCGCGCGATGGCGCGCACGATGGCCAAGCCCAGGCCATGCCCTTCGGAGCGGCCGGTACGCGCATCGTCCACGCGATAGAAGCGGTCGAAGATCCTGGGCAGGGCGTTTGGCGGGATGGCCTCGCCGGCGTTGACGACCCGGATCTCGACGTCCGTCAACGATTCCATGCAGGTAATTTCCAGCGTTGTGTGCGGGGGAGACGCCTTGATCGCGTTGGCGATCAGGTTCGAGAGCGCGCGACGCAGCAATCGCGGGTTCGCCCGCACCCGTGCATCGCCGGCCTGGCGCAAGACCAAGCCGGCTTCTTGCAGCGCGGCTTCGTGATAGTCGGCGACATGGCGGATCTCGGCGGCGATCTGGACCTCCCGCAGGTCGCGGGCGAGTTCGCCGCCGTCCGCGCGCGCCAGAAACAGCATGTCGTTGACCAACGCCTTCAGGCCCATCAGTTCCTCCAGGTTGGATTCCAGGACCTCGCGCAGCTCATCATTGGAGCGGTCCGATGCCAGGACAATCTCGGTCCCGTTGATCAAGGTCGCCAATGGCGTGCGAAGCTCGTGAGCCACATCGGCGTTGAAGCCCTCCAGTTGCCGATACGCTGCCTGCAATCGATCCAGGGTGCTGTTGAAGGCGACGGACAATTCGCGTAGCTCGCGGTCTATGCCCTGTACCGGCAGCCTCAGGTCCAATTGTTCGGGCTGGACGCGCGCGGCCTGGTGGGAAAGCCGGTGTACCGGTGCCAGGCTGCGGCGAACCGCCCAGGCCCCGAGCAGGGCGGAGGCCCCAACCCAGAACGCGCAGATCGCCGCGAGAACCGAGGCAAATCCATAAAGGAAATCCGCGCTGGGCTGTGTATCGATGGCGACCGTGAGCAGGGCATCGGGGGCCGCCTGCGACCGCACGGGCACCTGCAACGCGCGCATCCGCGTTCCGGCCGCGGTTTCCAGAAGCACCTCGTGCCCGTGCGCGGGCTGTATCGATCGCGGCGGTACGTCGCCATACAGCACCCGGCCGCCCGTATCCATGAGCCAGACTTTCAGGTTCGGATGGCCAACCAGGATGTTATCCAGGGTGCCTTTCAGCGTCCCCAGCTCTTCCGGCGTGCTCTGCATGCCGATCAGATGGTCGATCAGCTCCAGCTTGCCCGCGACCTCGGCCATTTCGCGGCGTTGGACCTCGTATCTCAGCGCGAGAAAAAGCGAGTACCCCGCGATGCTGGATACGCAGAGCGCGATGGCCGCCAGGAGCAAGGTGAGACGGCCGCTGATGGAAGTGACGCGAGGCGGCTTCATGCGTCGCGGTGCTTCAGTACATAGCCCTGGCCGCGCACCGTGTGCAGCAGCTTGACCTCGAACGGATCGTCCAGTTTGGCGCGCAGGCGGCGCACGGCCACCTCGATGACGTTCGTGTCGCTGTCAAAGTGCATATCCCAGACCTGCTCGGCAAGCGTCGCGCGGGATACGACTTCGCCCTGGCGGCGCAGCATCAGCGACAGCAACACGTACTCCTTGGCGGTCAGATCCAGGCGCGTGCCGCCGCGCTGCGCCTTGCGCCGCAGGACGTCCAGCTCCAGGTCCGCCAGTTTCATCAACGTCGCTTCGTGGCTGCGACCGCGTCGCAGCAATGCGTGCACCCGGGCCAGCAGTTCGGAGAACGCGAAGGGTTTGACCAGGTAATCGTCCGCGCCGCCTTCCAGCCCCCTGACGCGGTCCTCGACTTGGTCGCGCGCCGTCAGCATCAGCACCGGCGTATTGCCCGCCTGGCGTACATCCGCCAGGATTTCGAAGCCGTCGAGCCCGGGCAGCATCACGTCCAGGATGATCAGATCGTATCCGCCGGCCAGCGCCGCCCGGCGTCCGGCCAGCCCGTCACGAACCACCGTTACCTGGTAGTTCTGCTCGGACAGGCCTTTTCGAAGGTGATCCGCAAGCTTGAGTTCGTCTTCAATGATGAGTAGCTGCATGATGCGCCGGAGCCGCAACGGAAAATGATGGCCCATTATCCCGCACCATCGCGCGGAATCCGTGTCCCGCATGCTTGGACGCGGCAGCCGGTGGAACACCGGTCGCCGCCTTCCACAAGGCTAGAACCGCATGGCCAGCTTGAGCACCCCCGACTGCTGGCGGTTACCGCCGCCAAACTGCGCGTCGTAGCTGATGCCTGCCGTGGTATTGCGGGCGATTGTCATTTCGGCGCCGAGTCCCAGCACGGCGGCGTTTCGCGCGATGGGAACACCCGCCACAGAGAACGTCGTGCCGCCGTCGAATGCCAGCACCTGGGTGGGATTCACATCGCCCATCGCGTGGCGCCAGCCCAGCGAGGCGGTCAGGCGGCCCGGCGCGCGGCCGGACTCGAACTTCCAGGCGCCGCGCAGTCCCAGCGTGGTACTGGTCACGTCGTCGGTTTGTCCGTCGCCGTGCAGCGCGGCGGTACCGCCCGACTCCGTGAAGCCGCGCGTGCGCAACTGGTTCCACGCCACGCCCGCGAAGGGTTCGATGGCGTAGGCGTCGTCCAATGGCAGGTTGTAGCCGAGTTCGGTGAACACCTGCGTCGACGAGGCGTGATAAGAAGCGTCCAGCTGCTGATTCAGGCTTCCCGCCGCCACATCGCGTTTCGTCTCGATGTCGTGCCAGGTGTAGGCCGCGCCAGCCGTAAAGCGGAAATCGCCGGGACCGGCGCGGAAGTTCTTCCCGCCGAATATCGTCGCCGTATAGCTGTCGATATTGGTCCGTGAGGATACGTCGGCAATCGAGCTATGGCTGCCTGTGTAGCCGAGCGCGCCGCCCAGTCGCCAGCCGCCGCCCACCGCGCCGTCGCCGCCGACGAATAGGCCGCCGTCCGATTGGCTTACGCGTGACGCGTTGCCGTCGCTGGCGAACGTGCGCCAATTGCCGAACACTTGCGCCCACACCGGGTACGCGCCGCCTTGCGGCAGGGCGTCGGGAGACGAAGCACCCAACTGGGCGGTGGGCCGTCCGGCAGTCGCCGGCGCGTCCAGGTTGCCGCGCAAGTGTGCCATCGGAAGCGTGCGAACGGTGTCGCCCAGGCTTTGCAGCACACTGGCGGTGCTGGCGTACGCTTCGCCGGAAAGCATGTTCAAGGCGGAACGCGCCTCGTCCGGCGACAGGGTCAGGACCGCCGCCGCCACCTGGCTGGCGCCGGTGCCGCTCGCGCCGGCGTTGGCCAATGCGCCGCCGATCCCGGTCGACGTCGAACCGTTCGCCGCCGTCGACGTCGCACCCGCGGGCGACGTGTTTGCACTTCCGGCCGCGGGCGCCTCGTTATCCAGCGCGCCACCCACGCTGCCCTGGTTGCCCGTATTGCCGACGCTACCGATCGGCACGCCGTTGCGCGACAGCGTCAGGTATGCGTTCCTGGCGTCGTAGGAAAGGGTGGGGGTCAGGAACGCGTAGGCGGTGGAGGCGCCGGTGAATCGGCCTTGTATGCCGCCGTCCGCGGTCAGGATGTTGTAGGTCGTGAGGGGGGCATAGTTGCCGTCCGGGCCGACATGCGCCACGCTGCCGTCCAGGTAGGCGATGCCGGTGACGTGGATGTGGTCGCTCGCGCTGCTGGCCGGATCGGCATGGACGCGATAGACGGTGCCCTGGGCAAATGTCAGGTCGCCGTTGATGGTCAGCGTGCCGATGGGCGATGCGTCATTGCCCGGCGACAGCACGGCGGTGGGTTGCAGGGTGGTGCTGCCCAATTGGCCGACGCCCGCCAGCACGACTTCGGGGGCGATCAGCACGGGGCCGTTCAACCTGCCATTGAGTTCCAGCGCGCCGTCGGCAATGAAAATCGCACCGGTCAGGCCGCTGCTGTCGCCGTTCAGGATGATCGATCCCGGGCCGGTCTTGACGAAGCCGTTCGTGCCTTGCAGGGCGTTGTCGATGGTATCGACGAACTGGCCGGAGGCATAGGTGCCGTCGCCGACGACGATCGCCGGGGGGCTGCCGCCGCCGGATACCAAGGTAATGGGAGCCCCTTGCACGTGATAGCGGTCGGTGGCGAACTGAAGTCCGGACGCACGGACCGGACCGGCGCCGCCATCCACGGTGACCACGCCGGGCGCGCCGGTGAAAATGGCGTATCCGCCCTCGGGCAGGGGCCCGGTGGCATTGCTGGGGCTGTTCCAGTTTGTGCTCGTGGCGGTCCAGGTGCCGCTGCCGCCGCCCGCGCGGGTGGCGGACGCCACGCCGTTGCCGTTCCACAGGTTGGTCGTGCTCGGGCCCAGGATAAGGTTGATCTGCTTGTCGCCGGTCAGCGTCTGGATGGTGGCGGCGGGTTGGGAGACCCCGGTTACCGGTCCCAGCGACAGACCTCCGTTCAAGGTGCCGCCGTACGACAGGATCCGGTAATACCCGAACGTCGTTCCCGGCGTGTTGACCGATACATTCAATGTGGTGTTGGCAAGGGTGACGTTGTCCCGGACGGTGATGTTGTCGCCGGTGCCGGACTGCGTAATCGGTGGCCCCGCGAAGCCGGTCTCGAAGTCGAACACCGCGTTGTTCATCGATAGGTTGCCGTTGACGACGAGGTTGCCGTTGGAGACGCCGGTCGGCGTGCCGACGGGATACCCGGGCGCGACGCGGGCGTTGCCCGTCACGTTGAGGTCGCCGTTGATCGAACCGAAGCCCGAGACGGTGCCGTTCGAGTTCGCATTCACCGTCCCATCGAGCGCGACACCCGCTCCGCCGCCATTGCCGCCGATGACGAGCGTGCCGCCGTTGACGTCGACGCCGCCGGGAAAGCTGGCCGAGCTGTCGAACACCCGCGTATCGCCTGACGAGACGGTCAGGTCGGCGGCCATTGCGCCGCCGCAGGAGTACGCGCTAAGTGCGATCGTCGCCTTCAGCCACTTCTTTGTGCCATACATCCATGGATCCTCCAGATATCGGCCAACAGTCGGTGTCCGGGCGTTGCTCGATGGCATGCGAGCGTTGCCTCCCGACCGATAGGCCTGCGTTAACGGATGAGCTCCGCAAAAAATCCGCAATGTATACCGCTTTATTCGCAGTACCAAGCATTTAGACTGCGGATACCATCCAGTTAGAGGAAGATACGTAATTAGGCTAAACCTAAGGATGTATGGATCCGGAGATGGATACCATCCGGTGCCGTAACCGTTGCATCTCGATCCACGAGCGCGTGGAGGAAGGCGATCCAGGGTAGGGTGGCGGTCCGGCCCGTGCGGCAGCAGGGGAGAGCACGACTTACGGCGTGCGGCTAAGCGGACGGCGGTGGGGAGGCCTTGCCACAGCGCCGGCGAGCGGCCGGTCAGGCTCCGCTCACTCTGTCCAGCCAGGTACGCACGTCAGCCAGATCATCGAATTCGTCCAGGCTGCGCGCGGGTATGCCGGAGTGGGAGGCTGCCGCCATGGCCGCCAGCGCGCGGCCCGGTCCCAGTTCCAGGAAGGCGGTGGCGCCCGCTTCGACGCACGCCTGCAGGCAGGCGTCCCAACGGATGGTCTGCTCGACCTGTTGGGCGAGCTTGACGATGCCGGCATCCAGGTCGAGTACGGCGGCGCCATCGATGCCGCTGATCAGCCGGACGCCCGGCCCGAGCCGTGCCGCACGCGGTGCCGTCTGCAACCGGGTCGCGAACACACCGGCGGCGCCGGCCATGAAACGCGTGTGCGAGGCCACGGCGACGTCGATGCCGGCCACGTTGGCGGCGCCCGCGCGCGTGGCCTCGGCGGCGATCAGGTCCAGCGCCGCGCGTGTGCCGCCGATGACGTACGCATCGCCGGGATTCACGATGGCGGGGGCGGCGTCGCGCCCCTCGCACAGCCGCGCGATGCATGGGGCGGCAAGGCCGCGTACGAACAGCATGCCCTGCAGGCCGGCGCCCGCCGTCTTCGCCGCCGCGCTCATGGCATCCGCGCGCGCGGCGGCAAGCGCCAGCGTGATCTCGGGGTCCCATACCCCCGCCACGCCCCACGCGGCCACTTCGCCCACGCTGTAGCCGGCCAGGCACAGGCGCCGCGGCAGCGCGTCGCGCAGGGCGATGTGCGCGGCCAGTGCCTGTAGCGTGCATAACACCTGGGCGGTGCGGTTTTCGAATAGATCGTGGGCGCCGTCGACCACGAGCGCGCGGGGATCGCGCCCCAGCAGCGCGGCGGCAAACGCGAACAGCGGCTGTGCCGCGGGCAGCGCCGCCGTCACGCGGAACATGCCCGCATGCTGCGTGCCCTGGCCGGAACACAGCAGCGCCAGTGTCATGGCATGCCGTGCACGAAAAGACTCATGGCGAGCAGATCGGCCGAGCCGCCGGGGCTCAGGTTGCGCGCCACGAAATCGCGATGCGCCGCCTGCGCGGCCGCGCGCCAGTCCCGGTGCGCGATGCCGCCCCGCTGCATGAAACGGCGCGCGGCGTCCTGTGCGTAGCGCAGCCCTTCGGCTCCACCGCGATGCAGCAGGTTGGTGTCGTCGACCGCCGCGATCAACGCGAAGCAGGCATGCACGCGCATGGCCTCTTGATCGTCCGGCGCGATCAGCGCGGCTTCGCGCAAGGCGGGCACGCCGATCTCGTATACGCTGGGAAACCCCAGCGCCGCTTCGGTGCGCGCGCCGCCCACACCGTAGCGATGCGCGGCGACCACACCATGGCTGTCGGCCGGGCGCGGTCCGGCGCCGATATCCGCCCCCCACCGGCGCGCGACCACAGCGCCGAGGCTTTCATCGCCGGCGCCGCGCACCGCGGCCGCCGCGCTCAGCAGGCCCATGCCGAAGATCGCGCCGCGATGCGTATTCACGCCGGCCGTAACGCGCATCATGGCGTGTTCCGCGCGTACGCCTATCCTGCGCAGGGCGGCCATGTCGGCGCCATGCGCCGCGGCCCGCGCCAATTCGGCGAAGTAGGGGCGCAATGCCTGCGCGCTGCGGCGGAACGTATGCACGTCCATATCCGCGTGGCTGCCGCGGTCGACGTGGCTGACCAGGCCGGGCTTGGGCCAGGTCTGCACTTCCAGCCACAGGCACCGTTCAGCGTGTGCGGCGATATGCGGCGCGAGATCGAAGTGCCGCCATGCGGGCAAGTGCGCGGCGGAGGGCAGGGACAGGCATACGGCTTCCATGATTCAAGGTTCCAGCATATGGGCGACCTGTGCGCGACTCGCCAGTGCGAGTCCGGCCGGTGTCTTCAGGACGACTTGCGAGGCGTCGCCGCGCAGTTCGCGCCAATTGGCTGCCGCGCCGTCCGCGAAGACGACCTCGCCGTCCACGCGCATGGGCGCGGCGGCATCGGTACGCGCCACCGCGTCCAGCAGCGAGGCCAGGCGCGGGCCGCGCGGCGCGGACCATGCAAGGTCCAGGTCGGATTTATCGGTCACGTAGGATAGGCCGGTCAGATGTTGCCAGGCGAGGCTGCCGAACACTTGCACAAAGATTTCATGATCCGCGGCGATACGTACCAGGGTGTAAAGATGCGGATGCCAGGCGGACGGGGCCGTCGGAATCGCCTGTTCCAGCGCGGGCAGTCCGGCGACGCGGGCGATGTCGCGCTCGCGCACCCGCAGCGCGATGCGTGCCTTGCCGGCGTAGGGAGGGAAGGGCAGGCCTACCGCGACGCCGTCGGTCTCGTGCGCGGACCGGCGCCGCGCGATCAGCGGCCAGCCGCGCGCCGCCCAGGTGTGCGACAGCGCATGCTGCGCCAGGCATGCGTGATCGCGCAGCAGGGACGACCACGCCTGCGGATGCAGGTAGACCAGCGCGTGGCGCTGGCGCCAGGCCTCACGCGGCGGCGAGGGCGGCGTCATGGACACGCGCGGCAATATCGGCCGCTTTGGGTCGGCCGCCGCGTTCACGGCCGGCCCGGTCTCGGGTATCCGCGCTGGCGGCATCGTGCAGCGCCCGGATGACCTGGTCCGCCAGGCTCGCCGCGGGGTCCAGTACGGCGGCAATGGCGCCCGTGCGGGCCAGGTTATCCAGTCCAGGCGCGAACACCGGCGTGGCACGCGCCTTCTCTTCAAGCACGGCCAGGGGCAGCTTGGTCACCCGCGCCATCGATGGCAGGTCCATCACCGCGGGATCCGCGCCCGGCAGCGCCAGCAGCGTGCGCGTGGCGAGCGCCGTGGCGATGAAGGCGCCTGCCGCCGTATGGCCATAGAGCAGGCCAACCGTATGATGGCCGCGCGCGTCGGCATAGCGCAGGCAGGTGGCCAGGTGCGCCAGGAATTGGCTCAGGCCCAGCATTTCGTCGCGCTTGCTCATGCGTTGGCTGTCGCTGTCGACCAGGACCAGAAGCGGGGCGGGCTGCTGTTGCCGCACGATGTCCAGCACGCGTCCGGCAAGCCGCAGCGCCTGGTCCACGCCGACGGCGGCGCGGCCGCTGACGCCGATGACCTGCACACGTCCGGCCTGGCCCAGTTGGCCCGAACCGCTCAGCAGCGTGTCTTCCACGACGACGTCGTGCCCGCCGGGAAAAAGCGAGGACAGAACTTCATTCAGCATCATGGCGGGGCTCCTTCAATGCACCGGCGAGTTCGACGAATGCGTCATGCGGAATGTCGGGGATATCGACCCGCGGGTCCACGCCCAGCACCTGCCAGGCGTCGCGCGCATCCGCGCAGTTGCCCAGCTCGCGCAGCCGCGCGGCCAGCCGGGCGTGGGTGCGCGCCAGGTGCGCGAAATCCAGTTCCGGCGCCTGCGCGATAAGACACAGGGCGGCGGCGCGGAAGGCGGGCACCGTATCGTCAACGTACGCGTCCACCGCGCCGAGCAGGTAGCGGTGCCGGCCGCCCATCGTGCGCCAGATCAGCGGCCGGTCCGATGTGTCGAATTCCCCCGCGCCGCGATTGGTTTCGATGACTTCCGGACCCGAAACGCTCAGGCGCCCCTGTTCGGAGATCGCCAGTCCGGAGCAGCAGCCCGCGATCAGGCTGCCGCCGCCATAGCAACCCGCGCGGCCGCCGATCAGGCCGATCACCGGCACGCCGGCCATGCGCGCATCCAGCAGCGCGCGCATGATCTCCGCGATGGCCAGCTCGCCCGCATTGGCCTCCTGCAAGCGCACGCCGCCCGTTTCGAACAGGATCAGCACGGGCGTCTTGCGCACCGCCGCCGCGCGCAGCAGGCCGGTCAGCTTGGCGCCATGCACTTCGCCGAAGGCGCCTCCCATGAACTTGCCTTCCTGGGCCGCGATCAGCACCGTATTGCCGTCCAGCTTGCCCGTGCCGACGACCATGCCGTCATCGAATTGCTCGGGCAGGTCGAACAAGGCCAGGTGAGGGCTGGTCTCGCGCGCCTGCGGTCCGACGAATTCCACGAAGCTGCCGGCATCCAGCAGGGCGTTCACGCGCTGGCGGGCCGATGCTTCGTACCAACTGGCGTCGCCGGCCAACGCCGGGCTCGCGGCGTTCGGATGTGCGATGTCGCTCATGGCTGGTCTCCCGCCATGGCGCGCAGCGCCTGCGCCAGCCTCAGGCCGACCATGTCGGGCCGCGCGCCGCCGTCGTTGATGGAAAAACGCAGTCCGCCGGCAGCGCCGCGGGCCGCGAAATCGGCTACCACGGCCTGCCACACGGTATCGAAGCCGGTTACCGGCGTGCGGATGTCGACCTCGCATTCATCCCGCGGCAGGACCCGCTCGACCAGCACTTCCAGGTTGCCGGAGGCGACCACGCCGACAATGGCGTTGTCGCGGGCCGTCGTGGCGGGCTGTTGGCCCGTATGCCGGAAATTCAAATGTTCCATGGTCGATCCTCACCAGTTCCTGAAGCGCGCGGGAGGCGCGTATAAGCCGCCGGACCAGCGCACCAGGTCTTTGACGGAACGGGCGGCCAGCATATTGCGGTTGGCGTCCAGCGGATTGATGCCCAGGTCCTCGGGCCGCTGGATGATGCGCCTTTCGCGCAGCCGCTCGACCATGCGTTTGTCGCGGCCGCGGCCTACCGGGGTATAGCCGGCGACGCCGCGGATCGCATGTTCGCGTTCGTCGGCATCGCGGCACAGCAGGAGGTTGGCGATGCCTTCCTCCGTGACGATGTGGCTGACGTCATCGCCGTAGATCATGATCGGCGCCAGCTCCAGCGACAGTTTTTCGGCCAGCACGAGCGCATCCAGGCGCTCGACGAAAGTGGGCACGTTTTTGTCGCCGAATGTCTCGCCGATCTGCACGACCAGCTTGCGGCCGCGCCGCAACGCCGCGGGCGCATCCGGATCCGCATCCCGGCCCGCCTGCAGCCATGGCGCGCTGGGATGCCGGCGGCCGCGCGCGTCGCTCCCCATATTGGGAGCGCCGCCGAAACCGGCGATGCGGTTTGCCGTCACGGTGGACGAATGGCCCTGCAGGTCGATCTGCAGCGTCGAGCCGATGAACATGTCGCATGCGTACAGGCCGGCGGTCTGGCTGAAGGCCCGGTTCGAACGCAGCGAGCCGTCCGGGCCGGTGAAGAAGATGTCGGGGCGCGCACGGATGTAGTCATCCATGCCCACCTCCGAGCCGAAGCAGTGCACGCTCTCCACCCAGCCGGACTCGATCGCCGGTATCAGCGTCGGGTGCGGGTTCAGTGCCCATTGGGCGGCGACCTTGCCTTTCAGGCCCAGCCGCTCGCCGTACGTGGGCAGCAGCAATTCGATGGCGGCGGTGTTAAAGCCGATGCCGTGGTTCAGGCGCCTGACACCGTAGGGCGCGTAGATGCCCTTGATTGCCAGCATCGCCGTCAGGATCTGGGTTTCGGTGATGGCGGCCGGGTCGCGCGTGAACAGCGGTTCGACGAAGAAGGGCTTGTCGCTCTGGATGATGAAGTCCACCCGGTCGCCGGGAATGTCCACGCGCGGGACGCGATCGACGATTTCATTGACCTGGGCGATCACCACGCCGTTCTTGAAGGTGGTGGCCTCGACCACGACGGGCGTGTCCTCGGTATTGGGACCGGTGTACAGATTGCCGTCGCGGTCGGCGCTGACCGCCGCGATCAGCGCCACCTGCGGCGTCAGGTCCACGAAATAGCGCGCGAACAATTCCAGATAGGTGTGCACGGCGCCCAGCTCGATCTTTCCGCCAAAGAGCAATTGCGCGATGCGCTGGGACTGCGGACCCGAATAGGCGTAGTCCAACCGTCTGGCGATACCCTTTTCGAATACGTCCAGGTGCTCCGGCAGCACGATGCCCGATTGCACCATGTGCAGGTCGCGCACCACGCTGGTGTCGACGGCCGCCAGGGCTTCGGCCAGCAGGTCCGCCTGCTTCTGATTGTCGCCCTCCAGGCACACGCGGTCGCCGGGCCTGATCACCGCTTCCAGCAGCGCGGTGGCGTCCGCCGCCTTTACGCGCTTGCCATCGGCAAGATGGGCGCCTGCCTGCACCCGCGACAATTTGCCGCTCCTGGATTTATCCCAATCGGGCATTTCGATTTCTCCACAAACGCGGCCCCGCAAACGGGGGCCGTCATCGGCAAGTAAAATCTTAGGCCCGCAGGGCAGGGGGATTTATGAAGATATCAGCCGGGATTTAGCGGGTTTCATAATGCCGCTTAGCGTATGGCACCCGGTTTCCCAGGATTTCGCAGCGCAAAGGCCTCCATGATGCGTCCGCTTTCGCCAGAACTATTGCGCAGTTTCGTTGCCGTCGTGCAGGCGGGCAGCTTCACGCTCGCGTCCGACCGGGTCAGTCTGTCGCAGTCCACGGTCAGCCAACACGTACGGCGCCTGGAAGACATCGTCGGGTGCCCGCTGCTGGAACGCGATACCCGCAATCTGCGCATGACGCGCCAGGGCGAATCCCTGTTTCGCTACGCACGCGACATCCTGGACCTGATGGAACAGGCCTTCAGCGCGATCAGCGGGCCTGCGCTGAACGGCCGGGTAAGGCTGGGCATGTCCGAGGATTTCGCCTCGACGCGGCTGACCGAGGCGCTGGGCAGTTTCCAGCAGCGCAACCCGGACGTCGAGCTGCACATCGCCACCGGCATGAGCGGCGACCTCTTCCGCGAACTGGACGAAGACCGCCACGACCTGGTGTTCGCCAAGCGCATCAGCGGCAGCCAGCGTGGGCAGATCGTGCGTACCGAACGCCTGTATTGGTGCGTGGGACCGCAGTCGCCCATCACCGGAGGAGAAGCGATACTGCCGCTGGCCCTGCATCCGGAGCCCAGCGTGTCCCGCACGCGCGTCCTGGAAACCCTGAAGGCCATGGGACGCGAATACCGGATCACCACCGTCAGCAGCAGCGTGGCCGTGCTGAGGGCCGCGGCCATGGCCGGCCTGGGCATCAGCGCGTTCGCCGACTATGTCGTACCGGACGGCCTTGTGCGATTGCGGCAAGGCATGCCGGAACTGGGTTTCCTGGATTTCGTCATAGACCGGCCAGCGGCCGCATCGCACGCCGTCCTGGCGCTGGAAAGCACGCTCAAGGCGGCGGCGCTGGATCTGTAGGTCGGTTTGTGGGGAGAGGCCGCGATGGCGCTCCGAAATGGCTTTCCGGCGCAGGGAGGCGCCCGGTCGCTGCGTGTATCAGCGCAGGCGTTTGCCGGGCTGCGCGAGCATCGCGTCGAGCAAGGCGTCGTCGTCCAGGGCAGGGAAGTCAGGGCCCAGCGTTGCGTTCAACAAATGCAGCGACTTCCAGGGCGGTGGATTTGGCGGTGCGCATGATGCCGACCAGGGTTGCCGAGGCGAATCCGGTCCATTCTCCATAGCCCACCAGCCACAACCCAGGGACAGCGGTGGATCTTGTGCCGTCGACCTGGACCTTACCCGTCGCATCCACAATGTCGAGTGTCTTCAGGTGCTTTAGCGCGGGGCGAAATCCGGTGCACCAAATAACCGCGTCGACGAGCGAGCGCTTGCCGTCCGGCCACACAACCCCGTCAGGATAGAAGCTGCGGAAGGGACGTACGGCGTGAAGAACATCGCGGTCCCGTGCCTCCTTGACCGAGGAAATCATGACGATGTCGCCCAGGCCTCCAGGCGGCTGATCGAGCTTTTTCCCAGATTGCAGCGCTTGCCATCGTGCGGTTGCGCGTTCGAACAGCACTCTGCCGTCGACATCGTCGGGCAAAAAGTTCGGCGCGGTCTCGGTGACCCAGGTCGTTTCGGCGACTGTCGATACTTCGGCAAGGATTTGTGCGCCAGAATTCCCGCCGCCGACCACGATGACGCGCTTACCCGCGAATGGAGCCGGCCCTCGATAGTGGGCGGAATGCAGCTGCTCGCCGCGATACGCGCTCGCACCTTCAATGGAAGGAATGTACGGATTGCTCCAGGTGCCCGTGGCACTGACGACCGCTTGGGCAGACCAGGGCCCTCGATCCGTCTCGACGATGAAGCGCTTCCCATCGTGGTGCACTTGGTCAACAGTCACGGGGCGCTCGATGTGAAATCCATAGCGCTCTTCATATCGGGTCAAATAGTCCGTGACATCGATACGGCTTGGATAACCGGGTTTTGCCGGCATGGGCCACCCGGGTAGAGAACTCCACTGCGCCGGTGAAAACAGGCGCAGCGAGTCCCAGCCATGCTGCCAGGCACCGCCTGGCCCAGGCCCCGCGTCCAGCAACACGAAGCTCAGCGACGTTCTTTTTAGAAAATAGGCCACCGCAAGCGCACTTTGCCCTGCGCCGATAAGCACCGCATCGACGCGCCGGTGGGATGGTTGGAGGTTCATTCTTCGCCGTCGCTCAAGGTAATGGATGCACTCTGCGGCATACCGTAGCACTCGGCGGTCAAGCAATTCACCAGTCCGTACATGAGTTCAATGTTGGCGCGGTACCGCGAATATCGGACTTCGTGGGCGAGCGTGAGCCATCCCGCGTGAGGTCAGCGCCCAATACAACTAAGTCGGTGGAACTAAAAAGGTAACCCGGGTATGGGCTTGCGCGTAGCGGTGGGCCGAGGCAGTAATCTTTTTACTTCCAAGGCGTGCGGAGGTAAAAAGGTGACTGCAGGAGCGTTGGAAGCAAAAAAGTAACCGGAACGCGAAAGTTACATTTGGGCCGTCCAATCGCCAAGCGTGGCACTGTCATGCGATTGGCACCGCTCCTATGAGCCATTGTTTAGCTGGCAGATGTCGGCGCGAAAATTTCGCGGCTGTACGAGGTCGGCGGACAATGACGGCCTCTGAGCTCAATAAGAACAACGATGCGCCTTTACTACTTCACCGAGCAAAAATGGGCAGAGAAGAGCTATTGGAGCAGCGCTTCAAATTGTCGACAATCGGCGAACTGAATAACCCGTTCGAACTGCTTGGGGCCGTGGAGGGCGCGAAAAAAGGCACGTCGGGCCTACCAAGTCTTGCATCGACATTGCAGTAAGACTATCGGGCTTTTGTGCGCCAGTCGGTCGTGGGAAAGGCCTGTGATGTGGGCACATTATGGGCGCAAGCATCAAGGGATATGTCTCGGGTTCGACGTCATCGATGCCGAAGTGCATTGGGTTGATTATCGGGCTGCCCGGTTGAAAGGTATGTGGAAAAAATTGGAGGTGGTGAACCCCTATTAGAACAACAGTTCCGCGCCATCCTGATAACGAAGTTCAAAGACTGGAAGTACGAACGTGAGTCACGGCTCTTTGCAAAGCTCGATCTGCGCGACCTGTATTGGCGGCAGATCAACACGGCGTCCGTGAATGATACGCCAACGTCGACGGCGGGCACTACCCGCTGCTTGTTCCTGGGGGCCATACCTTCCCTGGCATGTCGTCGGAACTGCAGGCGCAGGTCGAGTCAGGCCAAGCGCGGCTGGCGGCGATGCCGAACCCATCGGCACTGCCGGGCATGCATTCGCTTGACTTATTCGAGGAGCGTTTCATGCTCTTTAGAGCCGCTGCAGCCATGCCGCGCAAGCCCGCGCAGATGCGCTTCGACCAAGTCGGAAGTTCGGGAATCTCGGTAGTGGAGGCGTTTGAAACGCGAGTCGGAATGTGCCGTTGCAACTATCGCCGTTGGCCTGAGACGTGGAGGGTGATGTTCTTGCAAAGCACGCAAGTGCACGTGCTCGGGACGGGCTACCCGAGCATCAAGAGACAGCTTCGTTATGAATGAAGCGCCCGGTCGGCAGGCCGCTGAGAAACTAGGGTCGAGGCGCGCTCCCGCGATAAACGGGGAAGCGCGCGCACAGCGCCGCGACGTCCGCGCGCACCCGGTCCAGCGTGGCCGTGTCCTCATGCCGGTCCAGTACATCGCAGACGAGCCGGCCGACCTCGTACGCCTCCGCGTCTCGAAAACCGCGAGTGGTCATGGCGGCCGTGCCAATGCGGATACCGCTGGTGACGAACGGAGGTTGCGGATCGTTCGGTACCGCATTCTTATTTACGGTGATATGCGCCCGGCCCAGCGCCGCATCGGCGTCCTTGCCGGTCAGCCCCTTGCCCGCCACGTTGATTAGCAGTAGGTGGTTATCGGTGCCGCCCGATACCACCGGATAGCCGCGGTGCTGGAATACTTCCGCCATGGCCTGGGCATTGGCCACCACCTGCCGCTGGTAGACGGCGAAGGCGGGCTCCGACGCTTCCTTCAGCGCCAGCGCCTTCGCGGCGATCACATGCATCAGCGGTCCGCCTTGCGTGCCTGGAAAGACCGAGGATGCGATCTTTTTCTCCAGTTCAGTGTTAGTACGTCCCAGGATGATGCCACCACGTGGGCCACGAAGCGTCTTATGCGTGGTCGTCGTGACGACATCGGCGTACGGCACCGGGTTGGCATAGACGCCGGCCGCGACCAACCCCGCCACGTGTGCCATGTCCACAAGCAGGATGGCCCCTACGGCGTCGGCGATCGTCCGGAAGCGCGCGAAGTCCAATGCCCGGGAATATGCCGAGAAACCCGCCACCAGCAGCCGGGGACGATGCTCGCGCGCTTGCCGCTCGACTTCCGCGTAGTCGATCATGCCCTCGGCGTCGGTGCCGTACTGCACGGCGCGATAGAGCTTGCCCGAGAAACTGACCTTGGCGCCGTGCGTCAGGTGTCCGCCATGCGCCAGGCTCATGCCGAGGACCCTATCGCCAGGCTGCAACAGCGCCTGGAATACCGCCGCATTGGCCTGCGAGCCGGAATGCGGCTGTACATTGGCCCAGTCAGCGCCGAACAGGGCGCAGGCACGCTCGATGGCCAGGCGTTCCACCGCATCCACGTGTTCGCAGCCGCCGTAGTAACGTTTTCCCGGATAGCCTTCTGCGTATTTGTTTGTCAATACTGATCCTTGCGCTGCCATGACCTGGGGGCTGGCGTAATTCTCCGAAGCGATCAGCTCTATGTGCGTTTCCTGCCGCAGTGCTTCCTGGCGCATCGCGTTCGCCAGGTCGGCGTCGAATTCATCGATGGTGGTGAGGGTGTCGAACATGCTGTCATCCGTGTTGTGCGGCCGCGCGAAGCTTCGGCTTCCATCGGGGCGGCCATGGGGTGGTGTGGCGACGGAAGTACATCAAAGCTTGCACGGATGACTCTAGAACAAAAGCGCCAAAATCCCGGAATCGCGGCGTCCACCCCGATCCGTTTCGGCATCGTGCCGTTGCCAAATTTCACGCTCACGGCGCTGTCTGGCTTCATGGACGTGCTGCGGCTCTCCAGCGACGAGGGCGACAACAGCCGGCCGGTGCGCTGCACGTGGAGCATCATTGCCGAGAGCATGGCGCCCGTGCGTTCCAGCTGTGGCATCCAGGTCACGCCTTGGGAGACCTTCGGGCTTCCAGACAAATACGACTACGTGGTGGTGGTGGGCGGTCTGCTGCATTCCGGGCCACCGACCAGCGACGCGACCGTCTCCTTCCTGCGCGCGGTCAGCCAGACCCGGGCGACCTTGGTCGGCGTGTGCACCGGCGTCTTCGCCTTGATGCGGGCGGGCGCCCTGGTGGACCATCGTGCCTGCGTCAGCTGGTTCCACTACTGGGATTTCCTTGAGCGCTTCCCGGACGCCAAGGAAGAGCTCATCGTGTCGGACCGCCTGTACGTGGCGGATCGCCGCCGCATCACCTGCTCGGGAGGACGCGCGTCCATCGATGTGGCGGCGGCCATCCTAAATCGGCACATCGACCCGTCGGTCGTCAAGAAGGCCCTACGCATCCTGCAGGTGGACGAATCAGCCCGGGTCGACGCTCCGCAACCGCAGCCGGCGGGGCTTGCCCCATCGACGCATCCAAAGGTGCGGCGCGCCGTCCTGCTCATGGAACAGCATTTGAGCAATGCGCTGTCGGTGGACAACCTAGCCCGCAAGCTGGACGTGTCGGTCCGGCAGCTGGAGCGCCTGTTCAAGGAATCCCTAGGGACGACGCCCCAGGCCTATGCGCGGCAGGTCAGGTTGCGCATGGCGACATGGCTACTCCTGCACACCGGCAAGCCGATCTCCACTGTTGCCTCGGCGGCGGGTTTCGCCGATGCCTCGCATATGGGGCGCGAGTTTCGCAACACCTTCGGGGTGTCACCGGGGGTTTACCGTGCCGGCCACGGGGTGGTGGAGCCCCCCCTGGAAGTGCCGGGAACGGGCTTCGATACGACGAAGGGCGACGACTACCAGGAATGCTTCCCGAATCGGACGGATTTTTACTAGCCGCCCCGCGTGTCGAGTCCGGCCCGGTGACGGAAATGTACCAATGGGGCGCCGCATTGGTTCTATCGCCAGCCCGTAAGCTCTTGGTGTACTTGCAATAGTTCTAATTCTGTTGCAATTCCATGGCCTACACCGGCGTTTTCGATCTATTCAAGATCGGCATAGGACCCTCCAGCTCCCATACCGTGGGGCCGATGATCGGCGCCCACCGGTTCGCCATGCATTTGTTGCGCGGCAATATGCTGGAGCAGGTGGCCGGCGTGCAGGTGACATTGCATGGCTCGCTGGGCGCGACAGGGAAGGGGCACGGCACGGACAAAGCCGTCATGCTCGGCCTGAGCGGCCTGCTGCCGGACGGCATAGATCCCGACACCATCGAGCCCTTGCTCGCCGGCATCCGCGGGAGCGGGAGGCTATGCTTGGCCGGCCGGCGCGACGTGTATTTCGACGCCTCCCGGCATATCGGCTACTACCGCGCGGCGCTGCAACGGCACCCGAACGGCATGCGTTTCGCGGCCTTGGATGCCCAAGGCAACTGCCTGCTGCGGAAAGAGTACTACTCGATAGGTGGCGGATTCCTGGTCAACTGCCATGGCGAACGCCTGAACGGCACGCCGGATGATGCCGTCCCGCGCTACGTGTTCCGGTCGGGACGCGAGCTGCTGGAGACAGCCGCGTCGTCCGGCTTGTCGATCGCCGGCATCGTGCTGGCCAACGAATGCCAGATACGTACCGAACAGCAGGTCAGGACCGGCATCGCCGCAATCTGGGCCACCATGGAGGGCGCGGTGCGGCGCGGCTGCGAGCTAGACGGGGTGCTGCCAGGCCCGATGGCCGTGCGACGCCGCGCGCCGGAATTGTATCGCCGGCTGGTCCGGCGCGACGCAACCTTCCTGGAAACTCTGGACTGGATCAGCCTGTACGCCATGGCGGTCAACGAGGAGAACGCCGCGGGCGGGCGCATCGTCACGGCGCCGACCAACGGCGCCGCCGGCGTCATTCCTTCCGTCATGCATTACTACGCGCGCTTCCTGGATGGCAGCGCCGATGGCATCGCGACCTTCCTGTTGACGGCGACGGCCATCGGCACGCTCTACAAAGAAAATGCCTCCATTTCGGGCGCTGAGGTCGGTTGCCAGGGCGAGGTCGGAGTGGCCTGCTCCATGGCGGCCGCGGGCCTGGCCGCGGTGCTGGGCGGCACGCCGGCGCAGGTGGAGAACGCCGCCGAGATCGGCATGGAGCACCACCTGGGCATGACGTGCGACCCGGTCGGCGGCCGGGTGCAGATTCCCTGCATAGAACGCAACGCGATGGGCGCGCTGAAGGCGGTGAGCGCCGCTCGCATGGCCATGGCTGGCAACGGCCAGCACTACGTGTCGCTGGACAGCGTGATCAGAACGATGATGCAGACGGGCGCGGACATGAAGACTAAATACAAAGAGACATCACGCGGCGGATTGGCTGTCAACGTGGTGGAGCGCTGAGGATTACATGAGACGTTATTCAATCTACAGCCTGGTGCGCAACGGCTTCAGCTACCACCGGGATTGGCATAAGGTGTGGCGTAGTCCGGCGCCCAAGGCCGAATACGACGTGGTCATCGTCGGCGGCGGCGGCCACGGACTGGCCACCGCCTACTACCTGGCCAAGGTGCATGGCATACGCAATGTGGCCGTGCTGGAAAAAGGCTGGCTGGGTGGCGGCAACACGGCGCGCAATACGACCATTGTCCGCTCCAACTACCTGTGGTCCGAAGCCGCCCAGCTGTATGAGAAGTCCATGCAGCTGTGGGAAGGTCTGTCGCAGGATCTGAACTACAACGTCATGTTCAGCCAGCGCGGCGTCATGAATCTGGCGCACACCTTGCAGGACTTGCGCGATACGCGCCGGCGCATCAATGCCAACCGCTACAACGGGGTGGACGCGGAATTCCTGACGCCGGAGCAGATCCAGGAGATCGTACCGGCCATCAATCTGCACGGCCGCTATCCGGTATTGGGCGCTTCGTTCCAGCGCCGCGGCGGCGTGGCGCGGCATGATGCGGTGGCGTGGGGATTCGCACGCGGCGCCGACAGCCATGGCGTGGATATCATCCAGAACTGCGAAGTACAGGGCATACGCCGCAATGGCACGGCAATCGTGGGAGTGGATACCAGCAGGGGCTTCATCCGCGCCAAGAAGGTGGGCGTGGTGGCTGCGGGCCATTCCAGCGTGGTCGCGGAAATGGCCGGCATACGCCTGCCCGTGCAAAGTCATCCGCTGCAGGCCCTGGTCTCCGAGCCGTTGAAGCCGATCATCGATACCGTGGTCATGTCCAACGCGGTGCATGCCTATATCAGCCAGTCCGACAAAGGCGACCTGGTCATCGGCGCCGGCATCGACCAGTATTCCGGCTACGGGCAGCGCGGCAGCTTCCACATCATCGAACACACGCTGCGCGCCGTGGTGGAAATGTTCCCGGTGCTGAGCCGGGTGCGCATGAATCGCCAATGGGGCGGCATCGTGGACATCACGCCCGATGCCTGCCCGATCATCTCGCGCACGGATGTGAAAGGGCTGTATTTCAACTGCGGTTGGGGCACGGGCGGTTTCAAGGCGACACCGGGTTCGGGGTGGACTTTCGCCCATACCATTGCCAACGACATGCCGCATCCCCTGAATGCGCCGTTCTCGATCGACCGTTTCTATACCGGCCACCTGATCGACGAACACGGCGCCGCCGCGGTGGCCCATTAGGCCCCGTGTTCTCGACACCCTGAAGAATGGATTTGGAAATCGTATGCTGATCATAAGATGTCCCTGGTGCGGAGAGCGGGCCGAGATCGAATTCTCGTGCGGCGGCGAGGCCGATATTGCCCGGCCGCTGGATAGCGAATCGCTTGACGACAAGGCGTGGGGCGACTATCTGTTCATGCGTCAGAACGCCAAGGGGCGCGTGCGTGAGCAATGGCAACACAGCTTCGGCTGCCGCCGCTGGTTCGTCGCCGAACGCGACAACGTCAGCTACCGCATCCTGAAGACCGAGGCCACGGGCCAGAACGCCGGTACCGCGACCTTGTCGGCCACGCCTTCAACGGAGGCCGCGGCATGAGCCAGTCCCATCGTTTGCCGGCCGGCGGCCTGGTCGATCGCGGCACGCGCCTGAACTTCACCTTCAACGGCAAGGCTTATACCGGCTACGCCGGCGACACGCTGGCGGCGGCATTGCTGGCCAACGGCGTGCATTTCGTGGGCCGCAGTTTCAAGTACCACCGGCCGCGCGGCATCGTGACCGCCGGCGTGGAAGAGCCGAACGCCATCGTGCAGCTGGAGCGCGGCGCGCACACCGTGCCGAATGCGCGTGCCACCGAAGTCATGCTCTACGAAGGCCTGGTCGCGGACAGCGTGAATGCCCAGCCCAGCTTGCAGGACGACCGCATGGCCTTCATGCAACGCCTGTCGCGCTTCGTCCCCGCCGGTTTCTACTACAAAACCTTCATGTGGCCGCGCCGGTTCTGGCCCAAGTACGAAGCACGCATCCGAGCGGCAGCCGGACTGGGCCACGCGCCGGCCGCGGTGGATCCGGACCGCTACGAGAAAATCCACGCGCACTGCGAAGTACTGGTCATAGGCGCCGGACCCAGTGGCCTGGCAGCGGCACGGGCGGCGGCCGAACATGGTTGCCGCGTCATCCTGGTCGATGAACAGGACCAACTGGGCGGCAGCCTGCTTTCCAGCCGGCGCCAGATCGACGGCATGTCGGGCGCGCAATGGGCCGCTGGAATGGCCCGGGCGCTGGCACAGATGCCCGATGTCACGATCCTGACCCGGACCACCGCCTTCGGCTACCAGGACCACAACCTGGTCACGGCCACGCAGCGGCTTACCGATCATCTGCCGCTGCGCGATCGCCGTGGCAACCGCGAGAAGCTCTGGCGTATCCGCGCGGCCCGCGTCGTGCTGGCCACCGGTGCGCATGAGCGTGGCATCGTATTCCACAACAACGACCTGCCGGGCATCATGACGGCCTCGGCCATCTCGACCTATGTGCGCCGCTTCGGCGTACTGGCAGGACGGCAGGCCGTGCTGTTCACGAACAACGATTCCGCCTATGCGACGGCGCTGGACCTGCATGAGAACGGTGCTAGCGTATGCGTGGTCGATGCCAGGGCGGGCAGCGATGTCGGCTGGCCTCGGCAGGCAAAGGAAGCGGGCATCCGCGTCATCCAGGATTCCATGGTGGTGTCCGCCCTCGGCAAGAACCATGTCAAGGCCGTGCGCGTGCGCGCCAACAGGGAGCCCGGAGCGGATACGACTACCATCGCCTGCGACCTGGTCGGTGTGTCGGGTGGCTGGAATCCGGCCGTCCACCTTTATTCGCAGTCCGGCGGCAGGGCTTTGTGGAATGACAAAAAGGCCTGCTTCATTCCGGGACCGAAGGCGCAGGCCGCGTGCAGCGCCGGCGCTTGCAACGGCGAGTTCTCACTGGAAGGCGCGCTGCGTGATGGCCGCCTGGGGGGCGCCGACGCCGGGCGCCATGCTTCTGGCCGTGCTACGGATGCTGCCGGCATGCCGCAATGGCGCGTCGATCCTCTCGCCGAAACGCCGATCCAGGCCCTCTGGCTCGCGGCCGGCGACGCGGACGTGGACCATCGCTACAAGCAATTCGTCGACTTCCAGAACGACGTCACCGCCGCGGACATCCACCTGGCCGCGCGCGAGGGTTTCGAGTCCGTGGAGCACGTCAAGCGCTATACCGCCATGGGTTTCGGCACAGACCAGGGCAAACTGGGCAATATCAATGGCATGGCCATCCTGGCTGGAGCACTCGGCAAGGGCATCGCGGACACGGGGACCACCACCTTCCGGCCCAATTACACGCCGGTCACGTTCGGCGTTCTGGCAGGCCGCGAGCTCGGTTCGCGGCTGGATGCCGAGCGGCAGACCTGCATCCACGCCTGGCACGTGGAACACGGCGCTGTCTTCGAGGACGTGGGCAACTGGAAGCGACCCTGGTACTTTCCGCGTCCGGGGGAAGACATGCATGCGGCCGTCGCCCGCGAGTGCAGAGCGGTGCGCAATGGCGTCGGCATCCTTGATGCCTCCACGCTGGGCAAGATCGATGTGCAGGGACCGGATGCCGTCACCCTGTTGAACTGGGTCTACACCAATTCCTGGACCAAGCTGGCGGTCGGCAAGTGCCGCTATGGGCTGATGCTGGACGAGAACGGTATGGTGTTCGACGACGGCGTCAACATCCGCCTGGGCGAACAGCACTTCTTGCTCAGTACGACCACCGGCGGCGCCGCGCGCGTCCTGACCTGGATGGAGCGCTGGCTGCAGACCGAATGGCCGCACCTGAAAGTGCACATGACCTCGGTGACCGACCATTTCGCCACCTTCGCGGTGGCCGGCCCGCAGGCCCGTAAGGTGCTCCAGTCGGTGTGCCTGGACGTGGACTTCTCCGGCGCCGCCTTCCCCTTCATGTCTTTCAAGGAAGGCACGATAGACGGCGTGTTCGCCCGCATCATGCGCATCAGCTTCTCCGGCGAGCTGTGCTACGAGGTCAACGTACCGGCCAATGCCGGTCGCCATGTGTGGGACCGCATCATGGCGGCGGGCGAGGCCGACGGCATCACGCCCTACGGTACCGAGACCATGCACGTGCTGCGTGCCGAGAAGGGCTACATCATCGTCGGCCAGGATACTGACGGTTCCATCACGCCGCACGACCTCGACATGGGTGGACTGGTAGCCAAGAACAAGGACTTCCTGGGCAAACGGTCCCTCAGCCGATCGGACACTGCCAGGAAAGGCCGCAAGCAGTTCGTCGGGCTGCAGACGGAGGATCCGCGCCTGGTGCTGGAAGAAGGCACGCAGTTGCTGAACCAGGCCAGCAGCGGGGCCATCGCGCCGCTGATCGGCCACATTACCTCCAGCTACCTGAGTCCAACCCTGGACCGCTCGATCGCCCTGGGGGTGGTGGAGGATGGCGTGGCCCGCAAGGGCCAGGTCGTGATGGCGGCCCTGCCGGGCGGTAGTTTCGCCAAGACGCGCATTGTCAGCCCGGTGTTCTACGACCCGGAAGGAGCAAGACAGAATGTCGAATAATGTGCAGCAGCAGTCGCCCTTGGCGCACACGGCGTGGCTGCCATATCCCGGCGCCGCCGCCGACCCCGCCGCCATTGCCTTGCAAGAACGTCCCTTGCTGCAGATGGTCACGCTGCGCGGCGACCCCGCCGATACGGCATTCACCGGAGCCGCGCAAGCGGTGTTGGGCGTGGCGCTGCCGACCGAGGCCAACACCGTCCGGGACGGCGCGACGCACGGCGTGGCGTGGATGGGACCGGACGAATGGCTGGTGCAGAGCCATGAGCCGCATGGCACGGCCGGCCTGCCCGGCCGCCTGGCCGCCGCACTGCGCGGTTATTTCGCCTCCGTCGTGGACGTTACCAGCGGCTATACGGTCATCGATATCGACGGGCCGCACGCCGCCGATGTGCTGGCCAAAGGCTGCGCCATGGACCTGCATCCCCGCGCCTTCGGCGCCGGCGCCTGTGCACAGACCCGTTTCTTCGATGCCGCCGTGTTCCTGCGCCGCACCCCGCGGGGCATCGCGCTGACCACCCGGCGCAGCTTCGCGCCTTATGTGGCCGAGATGCTGGTCGATGCGGCGCGGGAGTACGCCTAGATGGCCGCGCGGGTGTCCGTTTTCGTCAAGGCCCTGGCCGCCGAGACGCGAGTGGGCATCAACCCGGGCGAAAGGCTGGGCGCCCAGCCGGTGGAGCTGGATGTGGAGTTGGAGATGGACATGCCCGCGGCCGATATCCATGCCGGGATGTATGTCGATTACGACGCCTACGCCAACTGGCTTGTCGACTGGCTGGCGCGAGCGCCGCATACGGATCTGCTGGAACAACTGTGCCTGCGGATGGCGGAGCGCACCTTCCAGCGCCTGCCGGCGGTCATGGCGGTCGGCATCAAGCTGCACAAAACCAAATTGCGTTCGCGCGCCCGCCGCATGGGGGTCTCGCTGCGCCTGACACGTGAAGCATTGCTATCGGACCCGGACGCATCGGCGGACCGGATGCCTTCTTTACCTGAGGAAGCATCATGAAGAAGATCGCTCGTTCCCCGGCCTCGATATCGTGGCGCCCGACCGTCATGGGCTCGCACCATGCGGTGGCTTGCGGCCATTACCTGGCCGCCGCGGCCGCATCGCGCATTCTGGTGCAAGGCGGCAACGCGGTGGACGCAGGCATCACCATGGCCATGTGCCTGGCGGTGCTGCAGCCCGATGTGGTGTCCTTCGCCGGCGTGGCGCCGACTCTTATCTACATGAAGGAAACGCGCGAGGTCGCCAGCCTTGCCGGCCTGGGATACTGGCCGGCGATGACCGATGTGGCGCAGTTGCGGGAAGCGGGCGGCGAATGCGTGCCCGAGGGCATCCTGCGGCAGATCGTTCCCGCGGCACCGGCCACCCATATCCTGGCGCTGCGCCGGTTTGGCACGATCTCATTCGAGACCGCCGCCACCGCCGCCATGGAACTGGCGCGCGACGGCTACGCGATGTACCCGGAGCTGCATGACGGCCTGGACATGCACGCGCACGAGATCGCCCGTTATGCCGAGAACGCCAGCATCTACCTGCCCGGCGGCAAGGCACCCGCCGTGGGGTCGCGCTTTCGCCAATCCAACCTGGGGCAGACCATAGGCCGCATGATCCAGGCCGAGCGCCAGGCGGCCGGCGACCGCGACGCCAAGCTGCGCGCCGTGCATGACTACTTCTATCGCGGCCCCATCGCCCGCGAGATCGACGCCTTCCATCGCAAGAACGGCGGCTTCCTGCGCTACGACGACCTGGCCGGCTTCGAGGTGCCGACGGAAACGCCACTCTCCTGCGACTACCAGGGTTCGCGGATCTATTCCTGCGATACCTGGTGTCAGGGCATCGTGCTGCTGGAAACGCTGAAGATCCTGGAGCCGCTGGACCTGGCCGCGCTGGGCCACAACACGCCGGCCTACCTGCATACCATCGCCGGCGCGCTGGACCTGGCCTTCGCCGACCGCGAAGCCTATGTGGGCGATCCGCGCTTCACCGACGTGCCCACGGAAACACTGCTGTCCGACGCCTATGCGCGGCGCCAGCGCGCACGGCTGGATCCGGCACGCGCCTTCGGCAAGCTGCCGGAGCCGGGCGACTTGGGCGAGGGGCCGGGCGCCGCCGTCCGCGCGCGAGCGGGAGGCGGAGCGGTGCCGGTATCGCCCGATACCATCTATGGCTGCGTGGTGGACAGCCACGGCAACGCCATCTCCATCACGCCGTCCGACACCATGTACGACTCGCCCATGATCGACGGATTGGGGCTGGCCGTATCGACGCGCGGCATGCAAGGCAGGCTGCAGGCCGAGCATACCTGCTTCGTCGAGCCGGGCAAGCGTCCGCGCCTGACCCCCACGCCCGCCATGGCCTTGCGCGACGGCGATTTCGAAATGGCCTGGGGCACGCCCGGCGGCGACGTGCAGTGCTCCTCGATGCTGCAGGTACTTCTGAACGTGACGCGCTTTGGCATGAGCGTGCAGCAGGCCATCGAGGCGCCGCGCGTGGCGACCTTCAATTTTCCGAATTCCTTCTCGCCCCACGCCTACTACCCCGGCCGGATGTGCGTCGAAAGCCGCATCGATGACGCCACTGTCTCTGCGCTGGCTGCACTGGGCTACGACATCGAATGGTGGTCCGACAAGTCCTTCAATGCCGGCTCCGTCTGCGCAATACGGCGCGATGCCGCCACGGGCATGTTGCACGCCGGCGCCGATCCGCGTCGCGCCGCCTATGCCTATGCCTGGTAGGCACGCACCATGACAGTCTCCTCATTGACCGAAAAGAAATTCATCCTGACGCTTTCCTGCCCGGACCGCCGCGGCATCGTGCACGCGTGCTCCGGCTTCCTGGTCGAACATGACTGCAATATCGGCGAGTCGGCGCAGTTCAACGACAGCGGCCGCGGCCGGTTTTTCCTGCGCCTCGGCTTCACCACGCAGGGGGCCGAATTGACGGCACCCATGCTGCGCGACGCTTTTCAGCCTATCGCGGCGCAGTTTGACATGGAGTGGGAGATCGTCGACGCCAACCACCGGCCGGCCACTATCGTGATGGTCTCCAGGCTGGGGCACTGCCTGCATGATCTGCTGTTGCGCTGGCGCACCGGTCTGCTACCCGTGGACATCCGCGCGGTGGTCTCCAATCATCGCGATTTCTACCAGCTGGCGGCCTCGTACGACATTCCCTTCCACCATATACCCGTAAGCCCGGACAACAAGTCGGATGCCGAGGCGCAGCTGATGCAGATAATCGAGCGCGAAGGCGCCGAGCTGGTCGTCCTCGCTCGCTACATGCAAGTGCTGAGCGACGAAACCTCGCGCCGCCTGCATGGCAAGGCCATCAATATCCACCACAGCTTCCTTCCCGGATTCAAGGGCGCCAAACCCTATTATCAGGCTCACGACCGCGGAGTGAAGCTCATAGGAGCCACTGCGCACTACGTCACGGCGGACCTGGATGAAGGCCCGATCATCGAACAGGATGTGGAGCGGGCCGACCATGCCATGAGTCCTGAGGCTTTGACGGCCCTGGGTCGCGACGTGGAAAGCGTGGTGCTGGCGCGCGCCGTGAAATGGCATGCCGAGCTGCGCGTATTGCTCAATGGCAACCGAACGATTGTATTCCGTTAAGCCACCGGGATACCCGCGGGACATGGCGTTTCGGGCCTACGGATATGTCGTGCCGGTTCTAGTAAGCGTTCGAAGGGACTGATTAAATCGTCCGCGTGCATCCAAACAAACTCAGAGCACGCATACAGCAAGGGGAAGTCATGTTACGCAAAATTCTGGCAGCATCCGTGCTGGCAGCCGCCACGGCGGCTGCCAGCGCGGCTTATCCCGACCACGCCGTACGCATGGTGGTGGCCTGGCCTCCCGGCGGCGTCACCGATACCGTCGGCCGTTTCGTGGCCGAGCGCATGTCCGCAGTGCTTGGGCAATCAGTGGTCGTGGAAAACCGGGCCGGCGCCAACGGTATCGTCGGCACACAGGTGGTGGCCAGTGCGCCGGCGGATGGCTACACCATCCAGATGGTTACGGCGGAAACCCATGCCATCAACCCGCATGTCTATCCGGACCTGAAGTATTCCGTGTCCAATTTCGAGCCTATCGCGCTACTGGGCACGGTGTCCTTCGTGCTGGCCGAGAACGGCAGCGCCAAGCCCGCCACGGTACGCGAACTGGTGGACGCGGCCCACAAGGATCCGGACAAGATCAATGCGGGCAGCTACGGCATAGGCAGCACTTCGCACCTGGGTCTGGCCACCTTCGAATCCGTGACCAAGACCTCGTTCTCCCACATTCCCTACCAGGGCGTGGCGCCGGTCATGAATGCCTTGCTGTCCGACCAGGTGCAGATCGCTTTTGTCAACGCCTTCAATGTGGTGGGCTTCTATAAATCCGGCAAGGCGAAGATCCTGGCGGTGGCCGCGGACAAGCGCCTGAACGTGCTGCCGGACGTACCCACTTTTGACGAACTTGGTTACGCAGGCGTGCGCGCCGGCAACTGGTATGGCGTGGTTGTTCCCAAGGGCGTGCCCAAAGATATCCGCGATCGGCTGGAAAAAGCCCTGCGCGAGATTGCCGGCAGCAAGGCTTTCGCCGATAAACTCGAGTCCATGGGGGTGGAGAACACCTTCAAGAACAGCGCCGAGTTCCAGACATTCCTGGATAGCGAGAACAGCCGTCTGGCCAAAATCACGAAGGAACGCGGCATCACGGCCCAATAGCCCGGGAACAGCGCGAGCAACAAGGAATCCATGATGACGGCAATACCGGATCTACGTAAGCGCATGCGCCAAGGCGATCGCTTGGTCGGCTTGTTCGTCCGCCTGATACAGCAGGAGGCAGCCGAACTACTGGCCGATGCAGGACTCGATTTCGTCATCCTGGACGTGGAGCATGGCACGCATGCGCGTACCGAGATCAGCCGTTTTGTCTTTAGCGCCCAGGCTTTGGGCCTGCCCGTGCTGGTGCGCCTGCCCGACGCCGCCGAAACCTGGCTGCAGCATGCCATATCCATAGGCGCCGCCGGCGTGGTCGTACCGCACGTCAATTCCCTGCAGCAGGCGCGCCACGCCGCGGGGTTCGCCCGGGGATTGGCGTTGGAACGAGCCTACGCGGGCATGGCGCGGCGGTCGGCCTACCGCAAGGGAAGCTGGGCGGACTTCCAGCGGCAGGCGGCCGATACGCTGGTCTTCGTCGCGCAGCTGGATGAGCCGCCGGGGGTGCCCATCGCGGCCGAGGTGGCCGCGCTGGAGGATGTGGACTGCCTGTTCCTGGGCAGCCTGGGCCTGGCGCTGGCGATGGGCCATGCGTCGCCGTCCGCGCCGGCAGTGAATGCCGCGTTGGAATCGATGTGCCGCGCCGGGGTCGCGGCTGGCAAGTCGGTAGGGGTACATGTAATGGACCCCGCACAGCAATCGAAATGGCTGGAGCAGGGTGCCCGCCTGCTGGTTGTGGGCAGTGACTACGCGCTATTGCGCAATGGTGCGGCGGCGCAGGTGGACGCCTTCCGCCAATTGCCCTGAAGCCGTCAATACGTGGGTGGTGAAATCACCCACACTACCACGGCGTCCTCGCTGGTCTGATTGGCCCAGCGGAATGATTCACGCACAATGCGAAAGCTGTCTCCGGCTTGCAGCCGGAAGTGCCGCTTGCCTATCCACAACTCCAGCGTGCCCTTCACCACATAGCCTTCCTCCTCGGTTTGCCGCAGTGCGGGTTTGTCCAGCTTCGCCCCCGGTTCGAAAGTACACAGGAAGGTTTCGAAAGCCCCGCCGATGTCCGGCGATAGCAGCTCTTCACGCCACTTTCCCTCGGTATTGCCCAGACGCCGGCGCCCCGCGGCGCGCACGATACGGCCATGTTCGGCCGTCGGCGTTTGCGCGGGCATGAAGAACCAGCCCAAGGGAACATCCAGCTCCACCGCGATGGCACGCAGGTCCGCGATGGATGGTTGCGCCTGTCCGCGTTCCAGCAGGCTCAGGAAACTGATCGAGCGGCCGATGGCGCCGGCCAGATCGGCCAGCGACTTGGACCTGGCCTTGCGCAGCTTGCGCACTTCCGCGCCTAACATCACGTCGTCCAGCATATCGCCGTCGGCAAGGTTGGGACTCTCAGCGGTCGAAATCTTCATGGTGGTGGGGAACAGTCGATCTGGAAGCAACCCAAAATTCTACGTCAGCGCAGGTTCAGGGTTTTCCCTTGCACTGTCATAGAAAAATTGCATGTAAATTTTCGTTCAAAAAAATATAATGCATATAAATTTATGAGGAGCGCCTTATGGAATTGCCGTCGCATGCGGAAGTCGTAATCATCGGGGGCGGGGTCGTGGGCTGTTCCATCGCCTATCACTTGGCCAAGCTAGGCATCCGCGAAGTGCTCCTGCTGGAGCGCAAGCAGCTGACGTGCGGCACCACATGGCATGCAGCGGGGCTGGTAGGCCAGCTGCGGGCGACGCGCAACCTGACTGAACTGGCAAAGTACACCACGGATCTGCTGTTCCAGCTGGAGCGGGAGACCGGCCAGGCGACGGGTTTCAAGCAGAACGGCTCGATATCTGTTGCCCTTAATGACGAGCGCATGGAGGAGCTAAAGCGCCAGGCCTCCATGGCCCGCAATTTCAGGCTGGATGTAGAGGTGATCGGGCCGGACGACATCCTGAGCAGATATCCCTATCTGGAAACGAAGGGCGTCGTCGGCGGAGTCTTCCTGCCCAAGGACGGCCAGTGCAATCCCGTGGACCTGACCGCCGCCTATGCCAAGGCGGCGCGCCAAGGAGGCGCGAAGATACTGGAGAACGTCAAGGTCGAGCGCATCCTGAAGAAGGGTGGCCGGGCGGTGGGCGTGGCGACTTCCCAGGGCGAGGTGCGGGCGCAGACCGTGGTCATCGCCGCGGGCATGTGGTCGTACGAACTGGGCCGGCAAACGGGCGTGAACCTGCCATTGCACGCGGCCGAGCATTTCTACATCGTCACGGAACGCATCAAGGACTTGCCAGGCAACCTGCCTGTGCTGCGCATTCCCGACGAATGGGCTTACTACAAGGAAGACGCCGGCAAGATCCTGTTGGGCTGCTTCGAACCGCGCGCCAAGCCCTGGGGCATGGATGGCATACGCGAGGACTTTTGTTTCGACACATTGCCCGAGGACATGGATCACTTCATGCCTGTGCTGGAGAAGGCCGCGCAGCGCGTTCCCATGCTGGAGAACACCGGCATCCAGACCTGGTTCAACGGGCCGGAAAGCTTCACCCCCGACGATCGCTACCTGCTGGGTGAAACCGCCGAAGTGCGCGACCTTTATGTGGCGTGCGGCTTCAACTCCATCGGCATCCAGAGCTCCGGCGGCGCCGGCAAGGTACTGGCGGAATGGATACGCGACCGCCGGCCGCCCATGGACTTGGTGGATATCGAAGTGCGGCGTATGCTGCCTTTCCAGGGCACGCGCGCCTATCTGCGCGACCGCACCACGGAAACGCTGGGTCTGCTGTACAAAACGCACTGGCCGTTCTATCAGTACGAGTCCGCGCGCGGAGCACGCCGCACCGCCTTCCATGACCGGCTCGCGGAGGAGGGCGCCGTTCACGGCGAACTGGCCGGCTGGGAACGACCCAACTGGTTCGCGCCGGCAGGCGTGGAAAGGGAGTACCGCTACAGCTACGGACGGCAGAACTGGTTCGCGCATACGGCCCGCGAATGCCAGGCCACGCGCGACCGCGTCGCGCTGTACGACCAGAGCACCATGACCAAATTCCTGGTCGAAGGCCGCGACGCTCTGGGCGTACTGGAAACGATATCGGCCAACCGCATCGACGTGCCTGAAGGCAGGCTGGTGTACACGCAATGGCTGAACCCCCAGGGTGGTATCGAGGCGGACCTTACCATTACGCGATTGCGCGAAGACCAGTTCATGGTGGTGTCGTCGGCACCCACGCATTTCCGCGACCTGAGCTACCTGCGCAACCAGGCCGCCGCGGCCGCTCACTGCTTCGTCGTCGACCAGACTTCCGCCATCCCCATGCTGGGCGTGATGGGGCCGAACGCGCGCGCGCTGATGCAGGCTCTGGCACCGGGCACGGACTTTTCCAACGAGGCCTTTCCCTTCGGCACCTCCCGGATGATCGAGATCGGCTACGCGCAAGTCCGTGCCAGTCGCATCACCTATGTGGGCGAACTGGGATGGGAACTGTACATCCCGGCCGAATTCGCGCTGCACGTCTACGAAAGGCTGCGCCAGGCCGGACGCGAATACGGCATGGCTCTCGCGGGCATGCATGCCCTGAACGCCTGCCGCATGGAAAAAGGCTACCGCCATTGGGGCGACGACATCAGTGTGGAAGACACGCCGCTGGAGGGCGGACTCGGCTTCGCGGTGAGCTGGGACAAGCCCTGGGATTTCATCGGCAAGGAGGCCCTGCTGCGGCAGAAGGAAGCTGGTCCGCTGATGCGCAGGCTCTTGCAGTTCAAGCTGCACGACGGCGACCGCCTTCTGTACAAGGAGGAACCGGTGTGGGTGAACGGCAAGCGGGCGGGCTACATCACGTCCGGCATGTACGGCCATCGCATCGAAGCTTCGCTGGGCATGGGCTATGTACGCGCCGACGAGCCCATCACGCCGGAATGGATCGCCGCGCAGTCCTTCGAGATCGAGATCGCCTGGCAACGCTATCCGGCCACCGCCCAACTGGCTCCCATGTACGACCCCAAGAACCTGCGCGTGAAAAGTTGACCGGGACCGGCGGCGCGCCGCTCGCGCCTACTGCTTGGGAATCTTGGCGACTTCCAGCAGTTTGGCGTAGCGGGCCTCTTCGCCGATGGTGAATTCCTTGAACTTGTCGCCGTACAGCCCTTGCACGGGCTCGGCGCCGAACTGCGAGATCAGCTTGTCGACCAGGTCCTTGTGCTGCATGGTGCGCTGCATCGCCGCGATGATGGCCTGTGCGGTCTGCGCCGGCATGCCGGGCGGTCCCCAAATGCCGTACCAGTTACCGTAGACGAAATCCGGATAGCCGGATTCGACCATCGTGGGGAGCTCCGGCGCCAGGCTGCTGCGCTGTGAGCTGGTCACGGCAAGGGCGCGTACCTTGCCGCTGCGTACGAAGGGCATCATGGAAGGCGCGGAATCAAACATCATCTGCACCTGTCCTCCGATCAGGTCGGTAATGGCAGGCGCGCTGCCCTTGTACGGAATGTGCTGGATATCCAGGCCGCGCATCAGCTTGAATTGTTCGCCGGCCAGGTGCGCGGACGACCCCGTGCTGGACGAGGCGAAATTTATCTTCGCCGGGTTGGCCTTCGCGTAGGAAGCCAGGTCGGCCACCGACTTCACCGGCAGGCTGTCGTTCACGGCCAGTATCAGCGGCACGCTCACCAGCACGCCCAGATGCGTGAAGTCGCGCACGGCGTCATAGGGCATGCTGCGCATCAGCCCCGGCAGAATGACGTGGATGGTCGGATTGATCAGCAGCGTATTGCCATCGGGTGCCGCGTGCGCCACATAGCCCGCGCCTATCATGCCGCTCGCGCCGGGGCGGTTGTCGATCACGATGGGCCGGTGCAACTCGGCTTCGAGCACCGGCGCGATGACTCGCGCCACTGTGTCCGCCGGGCCGCCGGGTGGGTAGGGCACCACCAGGTTGATGGGTTTGCCGCCGAGCTGGCCCATCGCGGCCGGGACCAGGACGGCCTGTGCAGCGAAGGCGAATAGCCCCGCGACAGCCAGTCTGCGCGTGTGACGTAACATGGGTTCCCCTTGAGAGCTGCCCGGACTGCGCGGACGCGCCCGATACTAGTTGAGCTTGATGTCCGCGGCGCGCACGATATCGCCGACGTAGTTGTACTGTTGCGCGGCGAAATCGCCGAAGGCCTTGCCGGCTAGGTCCGAAGGTTGCGTGCCCAGGTCCAGCAAACGCTGCCGTACGGCGGGCTGCCGCAGGGCGCGCTCGATCGCCCGCGCATACTTCTCGGCCACGGCCGGCGGCATATTGCCCGGGCCCCAGATGCCTTGCCAGTTGCTGTAGACAAACGACGGATAGCCCGCCTCGCCGAACGTGGGCACGTCGGGCAGGATCGCCGCCCGATCCGGGCTGGTCACCGCCAGCGCCCGCAATTGCCCGCCCTTCAGGAAAGACAGCACCGAGGGCCCTTGCTCGAACATGAGCTGTACGCGGCCGCCGATCAGGTCGGTGAGCGCGGGCGCGCTGCCTTTGTACGGCACGTGTGCGATATCGACGCCGGTGATGCGCTTGAACTGTTCAGCCGCCAGGTGCGAAGCGCTGCCAGGACTGTTGCTCGCGTAGTTCAGCTTGCCTGGGTTGGCTTTGGCATAGGCAACCAGGTCCGCCACGGACTTGAAAGGCAGATCCTTGTTGATCACCAGCACGAAAGGGATGCTGTTGACCTGCGCCAGCGGCGTGAAGTCTTTCATGGTGTCGTACGGCAGGCTCATCAGATGCGGCAGTACGACTTGTATGGAGGTATTGAACAGCAAGGTCGAACCGTCGGGGGCCGATCGGGCCACCACGCCCGCTCCTATGGTGCCGCTGGCACCCGCCCGGTTGTCGATGACCACGGGCCGGCCCAATTCCCGGCTGATCGGTTCGGCCACCAGTCGCGCCACCACGTCCGCCGGGCCGCCGGCGGGGTAGGGCGTGACCAGGCGCACCGCCGCCGTCTCATCGGCCCACGCGGCTGGTGGCGCGGTACCGGCCACAAGAATGATCAAGCCTGTCGCCGCACGGCAAAGCAAAGTGCCAAAGTTCATCATGGCTCGCCTGGACTGTAGTAACAGTCGCATTCTTTTTCATGGAAGAAAATTAATCCACTATAGTTTTCCCTAAAAAAAACAGTACTAAAGTTTTCTATCGGGAAGATGGCTCACTTTGGCGGAACTCGCAGTACCGATAAGAACGGATTTACCCTGATGCGACGCGCATAAGAATGTCTTTGAACGAGATTTTCGACGCTAGCGGGCCAAGTAGTTACCTTTTTAGTTCCACCCACTGACTATGCGCTTGAAAACTGAAACGC
>NZ_JBMQQZ010000042.1:0-84708 GCF_057362025.1 Bordetella sp.
ATTTTTCGACATGGGCGGCGCCCAGTACGTCCTTGCGGTTCTGGAAGCCTTTCTGGAAGAGCTCGTCGTTTGCCATCGCTGGTTCCTTTTCGATCGGCGCGGCCCGGTGCCGCTGCCGCATGCCCCGCGCAACGGCACCGGGCCCCGCGCGATATGTTCGATCATACAATCCGGCAATCATATAGTAAATGCCGACACGCGCCGCGAATGCGTATCGCGGGAAGGCCGGGGGCTTTCGCCCGCGCCCTGCCGAACGGCATTCCGCCCCGGCGTCCGACGCGTCCGACACGCTAGGGTTATTACTAGCCGAGGCCGCTCATGCTCGATGATACAGTCATACAATCATAACAATACACCGGAGACAACATGAGAAAGCTTGTTGCGATGCTCGCCGCGCTCTGCGGCCTGCTGCTGTACGGCGCCGCGGCCATGGCGGACTATCCCGAACGGCCCATTCGCATGGTGGTCCCCTTCGGCGCCGGCGGCGGCGTGGATGCCCTGGCCCGCCCGCTGGCGCGCGTGCTCAGCCAGATCCTGGGCCAGAGCGTGATCGTCGAGAACAAGCCCAGCACCAATGGCCAGATCGGCATGGCCGAAGTCGCGCGCGCGGAACCGGACGGCTACACGGTGGTGATGAGCTCCGCCGCCTATGCCATCACGCCGGCCTTCTATCGCGACCTGCCTTACGACGTCCGCAAGGATTTCGCGCCGGTCACCATCCTGGCCTCCAATCCGCTCGTCCTGGTGGCGTCCACCCATTTCAAGGCGTCAACCGTGCAGGAGATGATCGCGATGGCGCGCGCCAAGGCCGGCTCGGTCAATTTCGCGGCGCCCGGCAACAGCGGCATCCATTTCCTGGCGGGGGAACTCATGGGCAGCGTGGCCGGCGTCAAGTGGACCAGCGTGCCGTACAAGGGCGCGGGACCGGCCTTTCCGGACCTGATCAGCGGCCAGGTCGACGTCATGTTCGACAACCCCGCGTCCTCGCTGCCGTTCGTGCAGTCCGGCCGGCTCAAGCTGATCGCCACCACGGGCCAGCAGCGCCTGGCCGCCGCGGGCAATGCCCCCACGGTGGCCGAAGTCCTGCCCGGCTTCGACGCGGCCAACTGGTTCGTGCTGGCCGCCCCGGCGGGCACGCCCGCGGACCGCATCCGCACGCTTTACGACGCCAGCAGGCGCGCCATGCAGCAGCCCGCGCTCGTCGAGTTCATGGACCGCAACGGCATCGCCGCCATTCTCAGCCCGCCCGCGCAGGCCGCCGACTATATCCAGGCCGAAGCCGGCAAATGGGGCGGCGTGGTGCGCGATAACCGCCTGGCCGTCCAGTAACGCCGAAGGCCGCGCGCGGCCTTCGGCATGAATCGATAAGGAGCAACCATGCAGGATTTCCAAATGCTTTGCGATGGCCGATGGGTAAATGCCCAGGACGGCCGATGGATCGATTCCTTCAACCCCTATACCGGCGAACCCTGGGCACGCGTGCCCAGGGCCGGCGTCGAAGACGTCGACCGCGCCGTGCAGGCGGCCCGCAGCGCCTTTCTCGACCCGACCTGGCGCGATCTCACGCCCACGGCGCGCGGCGCGCTGCTGCGCCGCCTGGGCGACCTGGTGGCGCGCGACGCCGACGCGCTGGCCGCCATCGAAACCCGCGACAACGGCAAACTGATCTCCGAAATGCGCGGCCAGCTGCGCTACATGCCGCAGTGGTATTACTACTTCGGCGGCCTGGCCGACAAAATCGAAGGCCGCGTCATCCCCATCGACAAGCCGGACTGCTTCAACTTCACGCGCGACGAGCCGCTGGGCGTGGTGGCCGCCATCACGCCGTGGAATTCCCCCCTGCTGCTGGCCACCTGGAAGCTCGCGCCGGCGCTGGCCGCGGGCAATACGGTCGTATGGAAGCCTTCGGAGCATTCCACCGTATCGGCGCTGGCCTTCGGCCGCCTCTTCGAGGAAGCCGGCTTTCCACCCGGCGTCGTCAACATCGTCAGCGGCCTGGGCAGCGACATCGGCGAAGCCCTGGTCACCCATCCGCATGTGGCCAAGGTCGCCTTCACCGGCGGCGACCAGACCGGCCAGCACGTGTACGAAATGGCCGCGCGCGGCATCAAGCCCGTCACGCTGGAGCTGGGCGGCAAATCGGCCAATATCGTCTGCGCCGACGCCGACCTGGACAACGCCGTCAAAGGGACCGTATCGGGGATCTTCGCCGCGACCGGGCAAACCTGCATCGCCGGCTCGCGCGCCCTGGTCCATCGCGACATCCACGACGCTTTCGTCGACAAGCTGGTCGCGTACGCCCGCGCCGCCCGCATGGGCGATCCGTCCCTGCCCGAAACGCAGATCGGACCGGTCACCACGCAGCCGCAATTGGCAAAAATCCTGGACTACATCGAAGTCGCCCGGGCCGGCGGCGCGCGCTGCGTCCTGGGCGGCACCCCGGGCAGCCGCCCCGAATGCGGGCGCGGCTGGTTCGTGGAGCCGACCATCTTCTGCGACGTCAGGCCGGACATGCGCATCGCCCAGGAAGAAGTCTTCGGGCCGGTCCTGTGCGTCATTCCATTCGACACCGACGACGAGGCCATCGGCATCGCCAACGATACCCGCTACGGCCTGGCGGCCGGCCTGTGGACGCGCGACATGGGCCGCGCGCTGAATCTTTCGCGCCGCCTGGAGGCGGGCACGGTGTGGGTCAATACCTACCGCGCCACCAGCTACCTGTCGCCCTTCGGCGGCTACAAGCGATCCGGCATCGGCCGCGAAAGCGGGCTGTCGGCCATTCGCGAGTACCTGCAGGAGAAAAGCGTCTGGATCAGCACCGGCGGCGACGTCCCGAATCCCTTCGTGATGCGTTAGGCATCCACGCAACACCATGCGCGACGATATTGCGATCCGGCACCCAACGGCTTGGGAGCAGTTAAAATCCCCCCCATTGCCGTTATCCGGCCAGCCACTTTCCGAACCATACGCATGAATGCCGTTGCCGCGCCCGAGGGCGATTTCAAAGTGCCGCGTGCCGCTTCCGTCCTGCGGCACAGCGTTACCGAAAGCATACGCAACGCCATCCTGGTCGGCAGATTCCGGCCGGGCGAGCGGCTGCCCGAACGCGAACTCTGCGAAATGACCGGCGTCAGCCGCACCCTGGTACGCGAAGCGCTGCGCCAGCTGGAATCCGAAGGCCTGATCCACGTCATTCCGCATCGCGGCCCGGTGGTCGACCGCCTGTCCCCGGAACAGGCCGAAGGCATCTACCAGGTACGCGAGGAACTCGAAGGGCTGGCCTGCCAGCTTTTCGCCGAACATGCCAGCGACGCCCAGCGCAAGGCGCTGCAGGACGCCTTCCAGGCGCTGAAGCGCGCGATGACCCACGGCACCGCGCTGGAACGCCTCACCGCCAAGAATTTCTTCTACCAGCAGCTGCTGGACGGCGCGGGCAACGAAGCCCTGACCACCACCCTGCGCCTGCTGAATTCGCGCGTCATGCTGCTGCGGTCCACGTCGATGCAGGCGCCGGGCCGCTCCCGCAAGAGCCTGGCCGAACTCTCCGACGTCATCGATGCGGTCGCCGCCCGCGACGGCAAGGCCGCCCGCCGCGCCGGCAGCCTGCACGTGCGCAACGCCGCCAAGGTGGCGATCGAAATCCTGCGCCAGGCCAACGAGGCCGCGGAAGAAGAATCCGCCGCCGCCTCCTGAACCCCACCCCGGGACCCGGCCGGTCGCTGCCGGCAGCAGTCCCGGCCGCGGCCCGTTGTCGACGACGGCGCTCACGCAATCCATCCGCCCCCGACATACCCCGCGACGGCGCCCCGTCCCCCGCGGCTTGCCTGCGCGTAAGTCGCGCGGGTAGCACCCGCAGCCGCCAAGAAAGCCGTCTCCTGATAAACCCCAGCCCCGAAGCCGTTGTAAAGCCGAGAATGCAATAATACAATCATTCTCTAATACGATAACGATACGCCTGGCAGCATCGAGGGCAACGGAGCGGACAATGGCCAGACTTCAAGGCAAGGTTGCGATCGTCACGGGCGCGGCAGGGGGACTCGGCAAGGCAATCGCGCAGGCCTATGCGCGCGAGGGCGCCCACGTCGGCATGCTGGATAACAATGCCGACCTGCTGGACCAGGCCGTGGCCGGCACCCCGGGCGCGGAAGCGCTGGTCTGCGACGTGGCCGACCGTGCCGCCGTCCTCGGCGCCATCGGCGGATACGCCCAGCGCATGAAGGGGCTGGACATACTGGTCAACAACGCGGCGTACTTCCACTACGCGCCCTTGACCGACATGCCGGAAGCCATCGTCGACAAGATGATCGACGTCGGCCTCAAAGGCGTGCTGTGGAGCCTTCAGGCCGCCACGCCGCACCTCATCGCGCGCGGCGGCGGCGCGGTCATCAACCTTTCCTCCGTGGCGGTATCCGTCGCCATCCGGAACGCCGCCGTCTACAGCGCGATCAAGGGCGCGCTGGACACCCTGACACGGCAGCAGGCCGTCGAACTGGGCGCCCACGGCATACGCGTCAATGCCCTGGCCCCGGGCCCGGTCGTCACGCCGGGCGCCAGCTCCGTCATCGATGCGCAAGGCTGGGAAACGCGGCGCCAGAAAACGCCGCTCAAGCGCCTGCCCGCCGGCGACGACATCGCGGCGGCCGCGGTTTTCCTGGCCTGTGACGAAAGCACTACCGTGGCCGGCGTCACCCTGAAGGTCGATGGAGCACTCACGATAAGCGGATATTGACGGCCACGCGGCGCGCGACGCTACTGCGCACGGGTCGCCGCGGCACGACGAAGTTGCGGGACTTCGACGCCACGATAAGAACGTGGAGACATCCATAACAACGCGTTGCTCCAAGGAGACGCGATGACGGAACTGCAGATACAGCTGGAGGCCTTCCTCCAGGCCCTGGCGGCCGGCGTGCTGGTGGGCGCGCTGTATGGACTGATGTGCGTCGGCCTGGCCATGATCTTCGGGATCATGCGGGTCATCAACTTCGCGCAGGGCGACTTCATGATGCTCGGCATGTACGTCGCCTACTTCTTCTTCATCGCCCTGGGTTCGCACGTACTGGCCGGTTCCCCGCTGGGCGCCTATCTGTCCATCCTGCTGACCGTACCGGTTATGTTCGCCGTCGGCTATCTCGCGCATCGCCTGTTGATCTCGCGCGTCACCGGCGGCAGGACCGCCGCGCTGGAGGGCGAGGGACATTACGCGCAGCTGATCCTGACGCTGGGCATCGCGCTGATCCTGCAGAACGGCGGCATGATGGTCTTCGGTCCGCAGCTGGTTTCCATACGGACCTCGGTATCGAGCAGCGCCTGGGAGATCGGCCCGCTGTGGGGCGACTTCGTCAGCATCTTCGTCAACAAGGGGCGCGGCATCGCCGCCGTGATTTCGGTCGCCACCATCCTGCTGCTGATCGCCCTGGTCAATCGCACGCGCCTGGGCAAATCGCTGCGCGCGGCGGCGGACAACCCGGTCGCCGCATCCTACATGGGCATCGACGTCAATCGCGCCTATCGCATCGCCTTCGCGCTGGGCACCTGCGTGACCGCGCTGTCCGGCGGGCTGCTCGCCACCAACTTCCCCTTCCATCCCTTCGTCGGCCTGGAATTCGTCATCATCATGTATGCCGGGGTAGTGCTGGGCGGCATGGGCAGTATCTCCGGCGCCTTCTGGGGCGGCATGGTCATCGGCCTGGTGCAGCAGCTGTCGGCGCTGGTGCTGCCCACGCAGCTGCAGAACGCCGCCATCTTCGTCTTCTTCCTGCTGATCGTGACCCTGCGCCCGCAAGGCCTGTTCGGCCGCCTGTCGGAGCGGACATGAACGGGCGCCGCCATCTCCTGCTGTTGTGCGCGCTGGCGATCGCCTATCCCGCGATCGCGCTGATGGTGCAGAACTCGTATCACCAGCTGATCTTCACGCTGGTGCTGGTGTGGGCCTGCTTCGGCCTGTCCTGGAACATGCTCAGCGGCTACACCGGTCTGGTGTCCTTCGGCCACGCCGCGTTCTTCGGCTTGGGCGCCTACGCCGCGGTGCTCGGCCAGATCTACCTGAACCTGACGCCGTGGCTGATGATTCCCGTATCGGCCGCCATCGGCGCGACCGCCGGCCTGCTCGTCGGCCTGCCGACCTTTCGGCTGCGCGGACATTACTTCGCGCTGGCCATGCTGGCCTATCCGCTGGCGCTGCTCTACGTCTTCGAATGGCTGGGCTACCAGGAGGTCACCTTCCCCATGAAGCGGGAGAACGCGGCCGCCTACATGCAATTCTCCAACCCCGGCGTCTACACCGTGGTAGCGATGATCATGCTGGTGCTGTTCGTGGCATTGACGCGGTATGTGGAACGCACGCGCTTCGGCATGGCGCTGATCGCAATCAAGCAGAACGAGGCAGCGGCCGAAGCCGCGGGCATCGACACCCTGCGCTGGAAGCTGAAAGCCATCGCGCTGAGCGGTGCCATCGCCGGCGCCACCGGTGCCTTCTACGCCGTCGTACTGCTGGTGGTAACGCCGGTATCGGTGTTCGGCATGCTGGTGTCGGCTCAGGCGCTGACCGTGGCAATGTTCGGCGGCGTGGGCACCGTATGGGGCCCCATCATCGGCGCAGCCATTCTGGTACCGCTGGGAGAAATCCTGCACGCCGAACTGGGGGCGCGATATCCCGGCATACAGGGCGTGATCCTGGGCATCGCCATCATCGCGGTCATCCTGGCCGCGCCGGAAGGCGTCTACTGGAAGATACGCGACAGCCTGCGCCGCCGCGCGCCGGCCGCGAGATCCGCCACGCTGCCGACCGCGCCGGCCAGCCAGGCCCCTGACGGCGCGGACTTCGGCACGGCCGCCGCCGGCGCGCGGGGTCCGCTTGCCCGGCCGGGTAACCGCGCCGCTGCCATGACGGCCCCACCCGCGCACGCCGACGCGCTGACGGAAGCGGCCGGCGGCCATGCCATGGCCTCCACGCTGCGCGGCATGGCCGACGGCGCCGCCGCCTTCGTTCCCATGGCCTTCGAAACCATGCCGGCATCCGAGGCCGCGGCCACCATCGCGTCGGCCACGCAGGCGCCGGGCCGCGCCGTGGGCCCGGACACGCGCGGCAGCGCGGCATCGGCGGCAAGCGGCGCGGTGCCCATCCTGGAAGTGCGCAACGTCTCGCGCCGCTTCGGCGGCCTGCAGGCCGTGCGCGACGTCAGCTTCAGCGTGCGGCGCGGCATGATACTGGGCATCATCGGTCCCAACGGCGCGGGCAAGACGACGCTGTTCAACCTGCTCAACGGCTTCCTGCGGCCCGATACCGGCATGGTGCTGGTCAACGGCGTCGATATGGCCGGACGCAAACCGCATGTGCTTTGCGCCGCCGGCATGGGCCGTACCTTCCAGGTGATGCGCCCCTTCATGCGGCTGACGGTGCTGCAGAACGTGCAAGTGGGCGCCTACGTCAAGGCCGACAGCGAGACCCACGCCCGCGAACTGGCGCATCAGGCGGTGGCCCGCGTCGGCCTGTCCGATTGCGCGCACCAGGTTGCCTCGACCCTGACCACGCGCCAGCTGCGGCTGATGGAGCTGGCGCGGGCGCTGGCCGGACAGCCCGACCTGCTGCTGCTGGACGAGACGCTGGCCGGCCTGGGCCATGGCGAAGTCGACGACGTGCTGTCGGTGATCCGCTCGCTATCGCGCGACGGCATGACCATTGTCATCATCGAACACACCATGCAAGCCATGGTGCGCCTGGTCGACCAATTCGTGGTGCTGGATCACGGCGAGGTCCTGGTGGTGGGCGATCCCGCCTCCATCACCCGCGACAGCCGTGTCGTCGAAGCCTACCTGGGCAAGAAGTGGAGCGCCAAGGATGCTTGAGATACGGAACCTCGTCGCCGGCTACTCCGCGCTGCCCGTGCTGCATGACGTCTCCATCCAGGTCGATGCCGGCGAATTCGTCTCCATCGTCGGCCCGAACGGCGCGGGCAAGAGCACGCTGTTCAAGACCGTCTCCGGCACGGTGGCGGCGATGTCCGGCACCATCCGTTTCGACGGCAAGGACCTGCTGACGGTCGCGCCGGCGCAGCGGCCGCACCTGGGCATCGCCCACGTGCCGGAAGGCCGCCAGGTCTTCGCCTCGATGACCGTCCAGGAGAACCTGGAAATGGGTGCCTATACGGCGGCCGGACGGCGCGATTGGCGGCGCAACCTGGCGCGCATCTACGAGTGGTTCCCGGTACTGCCGCAGCGCGCGCGGCAACTGGCGGGCACGCTGTCCGGCGGCGAGCAGCAAATGCTGGCCATCGGGCGCGGCCTGGCTTCGTCTCCGCGTCTTCTGATGCTCGATGAACCCTCGATGGGCCTGTCCCCGGCCATCGCCGATTTCATCTTCGAGCGTCTGATCGATATCCGCCGCGAGGCGCGACTGACGATACTGCTGGTGGAACAGCGCGTGGCCGAAGCGCTGCAGTTCGCCGACCACGCCTACGTGCTGGAGACCGGACGCGTGGCATTGGCCGGCACGCACGAGACCCTGCGGGCGGACGACCGCATCCGCCGCGCGTACCTGGGCATGTGAACGGACGTCCGCGCGCCGGCCAGGCGCCTGGGCATCCGCCCGCGGTTCGAAGCACACTTGGATAGGCCCGCTGACAGGGCCAACAGGAGGAGACGATGAAGACCTTGAAGATCGCGCGCCCGCTGGGCGCGGCGGCCCTGTGCGGCCTTTTGCTGTCGGCCGGCACGCCGGCGCCCGCGCGGGCGGCCGATCCGGCGCCCGTCAGCGTGGGACTGATCGCGCCGATGTCCGGCCTCTATGCCCGCCCGGGGCAGGTGATGCGCATGGGCGCGGAGATGGCGGTGAAGGATATCAACGCCCAGGGCGGCATCAAATCGCTGGGCGGCGCGCCGCTCAAGCTGGTGGTGGTGGACTCCGGCGATTCGACGGAGAAAGCCAAGAGCGCCGCGCAACGCATGGTGGCGGATTACCCCGATCTGGTGGCGGGCACCGGCGCGTACCTGAGTTCTTTCACGTTGGCCGTGACGGAGGTGACGGAACGCGCGAAGCTGCCCATGCTGACGCTGTCGTATTCCGACCAGATTACGGCGCGGGGCTTCAAGTACATTTTCCAGACATCGGCGACAGCGGGCCGCCAGGCCGAGATCGCCTTGCCGATCATTCTGGAGCTGGCCGAGAAAGCATCGGGCAAGCGGCCGAAGACGGTGGCGATCCTGACCGATAACACGGCAGCATCGCTGTCTTCGGTGAAGGCGATGAAGGAAGGGCTGCTGCAGAAGAACCATCTGGAACTCGTGGTGGACGAGACGTTCACGCCGCCGTTGTCGGATGCCTCTTCGCTGATCCAGCGGGTGCGGTCGCGGCGGCCGGATCTGGTGTTCTTCCTGCCGACGGTAATTTCGGATGCGAAGCTGATACTGGAGAAGATGAACGAGACCAATGTGCGGATACCGGTGATTTCCTTCGGGATCGCGATCGCGGAGCCGGACGTGCTGAATACGGTGAGCCCGCAGTTGCTGAATGGGGTGATGTCGGCGGTGGCAAACTGGGGCGCGAAGGGGCAGGAGGCGTTGATCCAGCGGATGAAGACGGAATACAAGGAACCGTGGATGACGCAGAACGCCATTTCGACCTACGGCGATATGTGGATCATGAAGGCGGCGCTGGAAAAGGCGGGCAAGGCGGACCGCGAGGCGGTGGCACAAGCGATGCGGAATCTGAACGAAGGGCCTACGCCGTATTTTCCCGGCGGGGAGTTGAAGTTCGACGAGGCCGGGCATCGGCTGGGGGCGTCGCTGACGATTATCCAGTGGCAGAACGGCGTGCCCGTGACGGTATATCCGGAGAACCTGGCGATTGCGAAGCCGATCTGGCCGGGGGGGAAGTAGGCGGGGCCTTCGTGATGCTGCCGGGGGCGTGGCGAGGAGATGCCGATGCGGTTTCTTGCTCGCTCCCGCAGCTGCTCTCCTTCCCATTCCGCCCGTTGATGGCTGCTGTCGGCAGGTCTTTTGCTCATGCCGTGCGCTGACGGTTGCTGTCCGCGGGTGTCTTGCTGATGCCGTCCGGCGGGGGCGGTGCCTGTCAGGGCCAGCCCGGAGGAGCCGGTCCGGCGCCTTCGCGCCGGACTCCCGCGTTGTCATCTTCGTCCGGCGGCCGAAGCGGCGGTGGTTATCTTGCGGGTTTTTTGCCCGGCCGACCTCCCTACAGATTCCCTCGCGCGGCTCCATCGGGCTGGCCCTGACAGGCACCACCCCCGCCGGACTCCGGTTTGCCTTAATTACGGTCGCTGCGACGGGCTGCGTTCTTGCGCTTCGTGGATGGTGAATGCTGCCGTAGGAAGATTTTGCCGCGCACGTCGATCGCTGGCCGCCCAGCGCGGCCAGCGATCGCCTACACAATGCGCCATGCCGCGGGTGCTTTCGTGCGAAGGTCTGGCATCTGGAGTGGATGCCGTTGCGTGCGTACGCCAGCAGGTGGCCTTGGGCGAGATGACGAACGAGCCGAGATGGTCAGTGAGCCGCGACATTGGCCCCGAACGCGTACGGGACTGCCAGGGCTGAGGGGTGTCCGTGGCATCCAAGCACGTCGCATCCCACGATCGCCGCCATTCGCATGCAGCCCGCCGCATTGAACCACCGCGTAGGCGCAGCGGGGCCGCGCTGGGCGGCCTCGATGCGACGTGCAATGCAAAATCTTCCAGCGGCAGCATCCACCGCCCACGAAGCGCAAGAACCCAGATCGCCCCAGCGGACAGTGAATAAGGCAGACCGGAGTCCGGCGGGGGTGGTGCCTGTCGGGGCCAGCCCGTTGGAGCCGCGCGAGGGAATCTGTAGGGAGGGCGGCCGGGCAAAAAATCCGCAAGAACCCCACCGCCACTTCGGCCGCCGTACGAAGATGACGAAGCGGGAGTCCGGCGCGAAGGCGCCGGACCGGCTCCTCCGGGCTGGCCCCGACAGGCACCACCCCCGACGGACGGCATCAGCAAAATACCCGCGGACATCAACCGTCAGCGCACGGCATGAGCAACAAAACGAGATAAACCACCCAAAAAAAACCATCCGCCTCAAACAAACTTGACGAGAACTAAACGGCCAAGGTGCTCCAATATTGCCCTTCCATGACATGTCGCCGAAAGCCAGTCCCCGATTCTTATATGCTGCCCCCCGCCCCACCCCCGGCATCCCGCAAGAACATCTTCATCGCCGCGATGCTCCTGTACGCCCTGGTAATGTGGCCCATCATCCACGCCGATCGCTTCTACATCGACGACCTCGGCCGGGCCCGCACCGGTTATCTGGGATGGACATCGGATGGCAGGCCGCTATCGAACCTCGTCGTCGAGACCATGAACCTCGGCGCCCCCATCTCCGACCTATCCCCCCTGCCCCAGCTGCTCGCCCTGATGCTGCTTGCCTACCTCGCCGTCACCGCGAGCAGGAAGTTCAACATTCCCGGCACCTGGCGCGCGCCCCTCATCATGGCGCCCCTCGTCGCCAACCCCTTCTTCCTGGAAAACCTCTCCTACAAATTCGACGTCCTGCCCATGACGCTGGCCACCGCCCTATCCTGCATGGCGGTTACCGCCATACCCAGGACGGGATGGCGCGGCGCCCTCGGGGCCGTCGCCTTGCTGGCTACCCTCTGCCTTTACCAGCCCGCGCTGAACGTCTTCCTCGTCCTCGTCATCGCTGAATTCGTACTCGGCCAGCGCGATCGACAGCCCATGCGGCAACTGCTGTGCACCCTGGCCATACGGGCCGGCCAGTTTCTCGCCGCCCTGCTGGCCTACAAAGCCGTCATCGCGAAAACCGTCAAAGGTCATTATGCCCTTGCGCATGGTGCCATCGCTTCCTTCAACACCTGCGTCGCCACCTTCCAGCGCAACCTCGGTGCCTTCTGGCGCTACGCGGTGGACCAGCTTCCCGGCCTATGGGCCAAGCCCCTGTTCGCATTCATCGCCATCGGCGTAGTCGCCGCGCTCTGCTGGAGCGTACGTTACCTGGTGCTTAACTGGCGCGGCGCATCGTCCGCCACGCGCGCAGCAATGGTGGCCGGCATCGTCCTGCTTCCGCCTGCCCTGCTGATCGCGCCATGGGGCCCCATGCTGGTACTCGAATTTCCGGTCTACGCGCCTCGCGTCATGATCGGCTTCGGCGCGCTGGGCGCGGTGGGATTGCTGTTCGCCTGGACCGCGCTGGAAACCACGCACATGAAATCCTCGTGGCAGGTCGTCGTCCTGACCGTGCCCGTCTACGCCTTGCTGACCTTCTGCTTCGTCTACGGCGGTTCGCTGAAGCAGCAAAAGGAATTCGAGAACCGGGTCGCCGCACGGCTATCCGACGATCTTGGCCGGATAGCCGCGCAGCAGGGCATCTCGGAATACGTCCTGCAAGGCAGCCTGGGCCATGCCGTACTGGTCCTGCACACCATGCACAAGTACCCGCTGATCGGCACGCTGGTCCCGGTGTACCTGACGCAAGGTTGGGGATGGGCCTACGAGGAAATGCGGCACTTCGGCGTCGACACCAGACATGAAATGTCGCCGCCGGCCGGCGAGCCGCGCGACCCCGCCGTGGTGGCGTCGCGCGACTACCGCATCTATGTGGACCACGGCAGGGCCGTTGTGGCTTTCACGCCGGCACCGTGACGCGGCGGCCGGCCTTTGCGCGGCTACACTTCGAAAATCGCGATGTCGCCCAGGTCCTCTCCGACATCGACGCCGGGTATGGGAGACAGATTTCCATCCGCTTCGATCTTGCGAACGAAAACATTGGACCCTAAAGCAAAATAGACGTACTGGCTTTGCGGATCGACGACAAGTCCGGCCATACCACCGCCGGTTTTGCGCGCGGGGCGGGTCGATGCGTGGGCCCCGGTTGCCGGGGTACCCGGTTTTTCCAAGCGGCCATCCGGCCCAATGGAGAACGCCAGCAGTTCCCCCCTTCCGGTTCCCGCGATCAGATATTTTCCATCCGGGCTTGCCACGATCGCCATTAGCTCGTCGGATAATCCCGTATTGCCGATGGGCACGAACTCGCCCCCATCTATCCTGAAACCGAACACCTCGCCCCCATTCCCCGTGGGTTCTCCATCTTCGCTACCCGACATATACCCGACGTACAAGAATTTCTGGTTGGGGCATACCGCAAGAAAAATTCCGCCCACGATGGCAAGCTTGCCGCTGTCGTCGTAGCTCAATTTGCCGAAGGCGGAAGATAAAAAGGAAGCGGCATACGTGGTCTTGCCTTCGACGTCGCCGTACACGGCATATAAGCGCGGTGCGGTCTGGGTGCCGTCCTTCCCGATGCCGGATACGCTTTGTAGCGCGTCGATCGGGCCTTCTATAAAAGAAGGCAGGTTGGATGTCGCGTGCCCCATATAGTCCATATTGCCGGGTGGGGTAAATCTGTATCCCAGAATCTCGATGGATTCGGCCGGGGACGGCCCCATCGTGTCAGCGCCTATATAGGCAAAGTAAGCCGCTGTTCCTGGCCACTGCATCGCGGCGAATGCAGTGCTTACCGCGCCCTGCTGCTGCTCCAGTCCCTTGGTGTAATGGTCGACTACCTGGTTCAGCGATCCATCCTTCTCGACGTGATAAACGTCTATACCTTGAACACCCGTCACGGAATCGCTGCCCGCGGTAAACAGATAATTGTCTCCCTGCGGAAACTTCGAATTATTGCAAGGTGCCAGAGCGTATCCGTCGGCCGGGATGCTTCCCAGGGGAGACAGTGAGCCGTCGTCCTTGACGGAATAGCGGTGGATCTTCTGTACGCCAAGCACATATACGAATTTGGCCATTTCCGTTCCATTGAAGTCTTATCCACGATATCGACATTCCGTCCGCGGCCGGACGCTCTCGTAGCGTGGATAAAGCCGCCGCGAGCGTCTTTATTCGGGCTTGCGTGGGTCGGTTCCTGGCATTCTAGGAATTCCCACGGTACGCGATGCGTACTCTATTGAAACCGGGATTGACGAGGACGTCTGTTTTGCCGTTTGAGGCGGCAGTGCCCGCCTTCGCGTCCGAATCAACGGGACACGCCACGGGTACGCGTCCCAGCACGGGTGCAAGCTCCTGCGCTATCGACCCTATCGGGAACCGGGCGGACACGTTTGGTCAAGAAGCATTGACATCCCGGCGCCCCCCCGCATTGCTACCATCAAGTCGCCCGTTTTCCCGACTCAGCCAGCCCGCGAGACGCCATCGCGATAATCCATGCAACGCACGCAGGAGGCGCGCAGCACCATGAACGCACCGACAGTACCGCGGCCGCACACGCCCTCGATTGCCGACAGTGTGCCCTGGGAATCCGACGATGCCCCGGTGTTCATTTTGCTCGGCCAATCCAACAGTTATGGGCACAACACCCTGCTGCCGGCGAATGAGCAAATCACCACAGGCTTGCGCAACGTCCACACGCTTTCGCAAGCCGCGCTATACAACACGAGCTTCACGACGATATCGTGGACCGGACTGACGACGCTTGGCGATTCGAATATCGGCACGCCTGTCGGATCGGGGTTGGGCAACCAGCCCCATCCGGTCAACGCGGCCAACCGATTGGCCCGGCTGTGGCAAGACCACGTCTCCAGCGGCAACACGCTCGGCCTGCCGGATCTGTATGTCGTGTTGATGGGGTGGGGATCCCAGGGGATGTATCTGGGCAATCCGATAGGCGACCGCTGGTCGCCGGACCGCAGCAATACGGATGTCGAGTCGCTTTACCCCAGAGCCTTGCGCACGTTGAGGATTGCCATGGATTCATTGCGCGCCATGGGGAAGAGGCCGCGCATCCTCGCGGTCCATTGGAATCAATGGGAGACGGAGGCAACGGAACTTGCATCCGCCAACGCGGCGGAGATGAACTTCACCCGCATTATCGAGGGCGTCAACGACGCCTTGGCATCGAGCCAGATTCCCTGGCGCTTCTTTTATCCGCTGTCCCTGGTCTACCCGTACACGAAACAGCTGGAGCAGGCCACCGCGTCGATCATCGCTGCGGCTCCCGAATACCGGACAATATTGGATCCCCGGCAAGCGCCGCACTACACGAATGTCGCACCGAACTTCGGGATTTTCGGCCCTGACGACGTGCACTATTCGGCGGCCACGCATGAATGGTTCGCGCAGCAGGAATGGAAAGCGATCGAACAAGGATACAAAGGGTTGGCATTGCCAGCCATGACGCCGCCCATCGAGACGCCGCCGCTGGAGGCCGCGCCGCCCGCGTTGCAATGGACCCCCGGACTATCGCCGTATGGCACATGGATCGATGCCACGACGAGCCAGCCAGGCTTGCTGTTCAAGGATTCCGCCTCGGTCCAAAGCGCCTGGAAAGTCGCCGATATCGGTGGAGAGAAAGCCTACACGGCCGTGACGCTGGCCAAGAAAGGGGTGGGCGGGCAGTCGCTCGCAATATTCAATACCGTACCGGCGGATGTGAAATTCGGCGCCGTCGAGCTGGATCTGTTCTGCGATCCCTGTCCCGACCTGACGGTGTGCCTCCGGATCAACCCCACGGCCCAGCCCTACACCTATGACCAGAACGGCTACGACTATGTCGCCGTGCAATTAAGCTGCGCCTACGTCGGAAAGCCGCAGTACATGCCGGCCAATATCCCGGCGGGCAGCAGCCGGGCGGACGCCAAGGCGTATGCCGTGGTATGGAACCTGCAAGCCGGCGGTGTGATTCAGTCGTTGAACTTCGCCAACCCGTTGGCAGCGGATATGCACACGGGTACGCCAGCCTTCGGCCAGCTCTACGCGGGCCTGGCCATGCCGGCAACCTGGCCGGGCAAGTCTTGGTCGCGTTGGCGGATCGGGCTATATGCGGAAGGGCATGGAACGTTGAAGGTCGAATATTACGATGCCAGCCAGGGTCAATGGCAAACGCTGGCAGGCCAGCAAAACATGGATGCCGTCCTGGTCAACCGCTTGTCCCAAGGACAGTTCGGCCTGCTCGTGGGCATGTCGTCAGTCGCCCCAACCGCAGAACAGCAGAACGCGCTTTACCGGACCGCATTCAAGAATATCGTTTTTCAACCCGGGGGCAAGTAAACGCCGCAGCGGCAATTCGATACACATCGGATACGTACGTCGGGCGCAATATCAAGCTGCCGACGCATTCAACCAGATGATCGCCGCGATCAAACTGCTGGGCAGCACTTCCTTCGCTAACCGTAATGAGCTCCGGGTGGAGGCCTGGAAAAAGGGCGAGCCTGCCCAACGATGGCCCATCCAATCGTTCTTCTATATCGGCGAAATGGGCTGCCAGGCGCGGAAGGACGTCGAAAACCGCGTGGCGGCCCGGCTGTCCGCCCCGGGGCCCGATGCTCCGGGCGCCCCCGTGGCGGTATCGCGGGACTACCGCGCCTACCCGGACCATGAGCGGGCAGCGGTCGCCTTCACGCCCGCATCCCGGGTTCAGAACACCGGCACGATGCTGCCCTTGAAGCGCTCGCGCATGAACTGCGCGGCCTGCGGCGATCGCAGCGCCGCCACCAGCTTCTTCATCGCCGGCGTATCCTTGTCGTCCGGCCGGGCGGCCAACAGGTTCGCGTAGGACGACTGGCCGCCTTCCAGGAACAGCGCATCCTTGGTCGGATCCAGCTTCGCTTCCAGCGCGAAGGTCGTGTTGATCACCGCCAGATCCACTTCGGGCAGCACGCGCGGCAGCATCGGTGCTTCCAGCTGCTTGATCGTAATGTGCCGGGGATTGGCCTTGATGTCCTTCACCGTGGATTTGGTGTTGCGCGGATCGGTCAGCTGCACGATGCCGGCCTGGTCCAGCAGCTGCAGGGCACGGCCGCCATTCACGGCGTCGTTGGGGATGGCCACCACCGCGCCATCCTTCAACTGCTTGATGTCCTTGATCTTGCTGGAATACGCCCCGAACGGCGCGACGAAGATGTCGCTGACCGCAACGATGTCGGTGCCGCGGCTGCGGTTGAACTCGTCCATGAAAGGCTTGTGCTGGAAGAAGTTGGCATCGATGCGCTTCTGCGCCAGCTGCATATTGGGCTGGATGTAGTCCGTGAAGACCACGATCTGCAGGTCCACGCCCTCCTTGGCCAGCATCGGCTTGATGTTTTCCAGTATCTCGGCATGCGGCGTGGGACTGGCGCCCACGACGATCTTTTCGGCGGCATGGGCAGCCGGTTGCAATGCCGCGGCGCAAGCCACGGCCAACACTGCGATCAGTTTGTTCACCTTCGTCATCTCCGTTCGTTGGGACAGTGAAATGCAGCGGTACAACGCACCCGGCGCAACGATGCCGGGATACGGCGAAACACGGCGGGGGCCGGCACGGCGGGCCCCTGCCATCTAACGGGTGTAATGCAGCACCAGCCGGTTGCCCACGGTTTGCAGCAACTGCACCAGCAGCAACAGCAGCACGATGGTGATGAACATCACGTCCAGCTGGAAGCGCTGGTAGCCGTAGCGGATGGCCAGGTCGCCCAGGCCGCCGCCGCCGACCACGCCGGCCAGCGCGGAATACGACACCAGGGCGATCGCGGTCACGGTGGCCGCGGCCAGGATGCCGGGCATGGCCTCCGGCAACAGCGCGCCGAAGACGATCTGCCGCGTATTCGCGCCCATCGCCAGCGATGCCTCGATGATGCCGCGGTCGACTTCGCGCAGTGCCGATTCCACCAGGCGACCGAAGAAGGGAATGCCCGCCACCACCAGCGCCGGCACCGATCCGGCCACGCCCAGCGAGGTCCCGGTCAACAGCGTGGTCAACGGGATCATGGCGATCAACAGGATCACGAAGGGCAAGGAGCGCAGGATATTCACCGCCAGCGACACGCCGCCATAGACGCGCGGCGCGTCGTGCAGCTGTGTCGGGCTGGTCAGGAATAGCAGCACGCCCAGGGGCAGGCCCAGCACCAGGGTCAGGCTCAGCGACCAACCCAGCATCGATAGGGTGTCGACCGAGGCCCAGCCGATATCGGTCCAGTCCACATTACTGAACCACGCGGCGATCAACGCGCTCATGCCCGCAGCTCCTCGACCGTCACGCCCGTCGCCGCCAGGCGCGCCAGGGCGTTCCTGACCTGTTCGTCGGGCCCCTCCAGGGCCACCGTCATCTGGCCGCACGTCAGGGACTTGATGCGTTCGATCCGTCCATTCAGGATGGAAAAATCGACGCCGAACGCGCGCGCGGTCTGGCTCAGGATGGGCTGGTGCACGGTGTCTTGCATAAAGGTCAGCCTGCACAGGGTGCGCGCGCCGCTTTGGACCAGCGCGGCATCGACGTCCTCGTCCTGGATATGCTCGGCCTCCTGCACGAAGCGCCGCGTGGTCTCATGCTGCGGATGCAGGAAGACGGTGCTGACCGGCCCGCTTTCCACGATGGTGCCGGAGTCGATCACCGCGACGCGGTCGCATACGGTACGGATCACATCCATTTCGTGGGTGATCAGCACGATGGTCAGGCCCAGCTTCTCGTTAATCTGGCGCAGCAGTTGCAGGATGGAGCGCGTGGTCTGCGGATCGAGGGCGCTGGTGGCCTCGTCGCACAGCAGCACGCGGGGATGATTGGCCAGTGCGCGGGCGATGCCGACACGCTGTTTTTCCCCGCCGGACAGCTGGCGCGGATACTTTTCCTTGTGGCGGCGCAGGCCCACCAGGTCCAGCAGTTCGTCCACGCGGGCGTCGATGCGGCGGGCGTCGGCCTGTCCCGCGATCTTCAGCGGGAAGGCGACGTTGTCGCCCACGGTTTTCGAACCCACCAGGTTGAAGTGCTGGAAGATCATCCCGACGCCCTGGCGAAAGCGGCGCAGCGCCGTGTCGTCCAGCCCCTGCAGGTCCACGCCGTCCACGTGCACCGTACCGCGGGTGGGCCTTTCCAGGAAATTGATCATGCGCAGCAGCGTGGACTTGCCCGCGCCCGAATGGCCGATGATGCCGAATATTTCGCCGGACGCGACCGTCAGGTCGATATCCTTCAGCGCCACCACGGCCGTTCCCTGGACCGGGTAGCTTTTGTGTATCGATCGCAGCTCGATCATGCTTGCGTATTCCCCTTGTCTTGCTTCTATCGGTTCGACCGGCCCCCGGCCGGTGCCCGGGACGTCGCGTCAAACCGTCAAATGCGAAATGCTCTTCGTCTGCGTGTAGCACTCCAGTCCTTCCGTGCCGCCCTCGCGGCCGTAGCCGCTATCCTTGACGCCGCCGAACGGCGTTTCCGATACCGCCGAGACGAAGTGGTTGATCGCCAGATTGCCGACCTCCAGTTCGTCGCTCAGCACCCGCGCGTTGCGCGCCGAACCGGTAAAGGCATAGCCGGCCAGGTCGTACGGCAGGCTGTTGGCCAGGGCGATGGCGTCGTCGAGGCCATCCACGCGCGTGATCAGCGACAAGGGCCCGAAAGGCTCCTCCCGCATCGCCAGGGCATCGACGGGCACATCGGCCAATGCCGTGAACGGGAAATGAAACCCCGGACCCGGTGCCGGCGCGCCGCCGCACAACAGGCGCGCCCCGCGCCGCAGCGCATCCTCCGTCAGGCGTTGCAGGCCCTGCAGCCGGCGGCCGTTGGCGACCGGCCCGATATCGTTGTCCGGATCCAGGCCGCTGCCCTGGCGCACCGCGCGGCCGATATGCATGTAGGCCTGGACGAAGTCGTCATAGACCGCCTTGTGCACGATGAAGCGCGTCGGGGCCACGCAGACCTGGCCGCCATTGTTCAGCTTTGCTTTCACGCCGGCGGCCGCGGCGACCTGCGCGTCCGCATCGTCGCAGACGATCACGGGCGCATGGCCGCCCAGCTCCATGATGACCGGCTTCATATGCGTGCCGGCCAGGCCGGCCAGCTGCTTGCCCACCCCGGTCGATCCGGTAAAGGTGACCAGGCGCACCACGGGGTGCGGAATCAGAAAGCCGGAAATCGCGGCGGGATCCCCGAACACCAGGTTCAGCGTACCCGCCGGCAGCCCGGCGTCGCAGAAGGCCTGCGCCAGGTGCATCGCGCCGGCCGGGGTTTCCTCCGACGCCTTCAGGATGATCGCGCAGCCCGCGGCCAGCGCGCCGCCGATCTTGCGGGCCGGCGAACTCATCGGAAAGTTCCATGGCGTGAAGGCCGCCACCACGCCGACCGGCTCGCGCAGCACGGTGTGGCGCATGCCCGGCTCGGCCGGGATGACGCGGCCGTAGAGACGGCGCGCCTCGGTCGCATCCCACTCTATCAGGTCGCAGCCGCGCAGCACCTCGGCATGAGATTGCGCCAGCGGCTTGCCCTGCTCCAGCGTGATATCGCGCGCGATGACATCGACGCGCTCGCGCACCAGTTGGACGGCGCGCAGCATGATGCGCGCGCGTTCGGCCGGCGCGACGCGGCGCCAGATCGCGAAACCGCGTCCCGCCGCCGCCGCCGCGCTTTCCAGATGCGCGGACGTCGCACAGGGCACGGTGCCGATCGACGCCCCCGTGGCGGGATCGATGACCGGCGCGCCGGGCGCATCGATCCATTCGCCGCCGATCAACATGCGAATGGCGGGATAGCCGCCCGTCGGGGAGGCCGCGCCAGTCCGCTCGCCGAGTATCGAGCTCATGTTGTTTCCCCTCTTCGTTGGTTAACGCCTGTGATGCCGGGACTGCATACCAACTGCCGTGCTGCCAGGGCAGCGGTCCTGCGTTCTTGCGTCGACCCTTCAGCGCTTGCCGTTGGCCAGCCGCCGCGAGGCCGGATCCCTACGCAGCCGCAGCATCATCGCGCAACCGAACAACGGCCCCAGCGCCAACATGCCGAACGCGCCGGGCCAGCCCAGCGCCTGCTGCACAGGCGGCACCAGATGGATGCTGACCAGCGTCAACAGAAAGCCGGCGCAGGTCTGCGCGGTCAGCAAGGTGCCTATCGAATCCGGCGCGCTCAACTCCGCGATGCTGGCCGAGAACTGGGCCGAATCGGCAATCACCGTAATGCCCCAGGCCACCGCGACCGCGCCGACGATCAGCGGCGGCGCATCGGCCAGCCACCCCATCGCCAGCGCGCAGCCCCCGCTGGCCGCCATCGCCGCCACGGTGACGGCGGTGCGGCCGTAGCGGTCGGCGAACCAGCCGCCCGCCCAGGCGCCGAGCGCGCCGGCGCCCAGCGCGGCGAAAGTCAGGCTTTCGGCGGCGCGATCCGGCGCCGCCATGCCGCCGCGGGCGAAGCTTTCGTGCAGGAACACCGCCAGCCATGCCCACATCGCGTAGAGCTCCCACATGTGGCCCAGGTAGCCCAGGTTGGCCAGCCGCAACGGCCGATGGCGCCAGGCCTGCGCGACCGCGGCCGGATTCAACCGCGTTGCGCGGCGCATGGCGGGGCCGACGCCGCACAGATTGATGGCCAGCCCGGCGGCGCCGGCCAGCGCCGCGGCGGCCAGGTAGATCTGCGGCCATTGCATGCCGCCGAACGCCGCCAGCAAATGCGGACTGGCCGAGCCGAGCGTCAGCGCGCCCACCAGCAAGCCGATCAGCAGGCCCAGGTCGCGGTCCGCCCAGGTCGCGGCCAGGCGCATGCCCACGGGATAGACGCCGGCCATGCACATGCCCGTGACGAAGCGCAGCGCATAGACCGCCGCGCCCGCCGGCTCGCAGGCCAGCAATGCCAGCGTGGCCAGGGCGGCGATCAACGCCGAGGCCATGAACAGCCGGCGCGGATCGAAACGATCCGCCAGCCCCAGCACGGCGCTGGCGATGGTGCCCGCCACGAAGCCGGCCTGCACCGAGCTGGTCAGCAGCGATTCCTGCCAGGAAGTCAGCGCGACGGTTTGCTTGATACTGGCCACGGCGGCCGACGAGGCGAACCACACCGACATCGCGCAGACCTGGCAAAGCAACAGGATGGCCAGCGAGGCCGTCTTGCCAGTGTGCGGCGCCGTCGTGTCCGGCGCGGGTTCGGCCATGGCGTCAGCAACCCAGGTTCTGCGACAGGCGGCCCACGCGATGGAAGCCGCGGCCGAAATAGATCAGCGCTTCGCTATCGTGCTGCGTCGCCGCGGCCCGCACCGCACAATAGAACACGGTATGGGTACCGACCTCGGCGGTGAACGTGATGTCGCAGTCCAGCGACACCGCGGCGCCGCGCAGCACCGGCGAGCCGGTTTCCAGGACGTGCCATTCACCCACGCTGAAGCGGTCCTCCACGGCCAGATCCTTGGCGGAAAACCGCATCGCCAGGGCCTGCTGGCCGGCGTCCAGCACATTTACGCACAGCCGGGCGTTTTCCTTGAATGCCGCGTTGTTCCGGCTACTGCGATTGATGCAGACCAACAGCATGGGCGGCTGGTCCGTCACTCCGCACACCGCCGATGCCGTGCAGCCGCAGCGGCCGGCCGGGCCGTCGCTGGTTACCACATTGACCGCGGCGCCCAGGTGGGCCATGGCATCGCGGTACGTCGCCTTATCGATCATGTCCGCCTCGCTCGCATCCCGGGACACCGACGCCCGCGCGATACGCCGCCGCGGCATGCGTCGCGGGCAGGCGCGCGCGCCCGAACAGTTTTTCACGATAGACGCCATCGGTGTACGCCGTCTTGTACACACCGCGCTCCTGCAACACGGGCACCACCAGTTCGATGAAATCCTCGAAGCATTCCGGCGTGACCGTGCGCGAAAGATTGAACCCGTCGACACCGGCCTGCTCGCTCCAGGCGATCAGCTGGTCGGCGATCTGTCCGGGCGATCCCACCATGGGCTGCTGCCGGCTGCCCAGCACCATCTGTTCGATCAGCTTGCGCTTGGTCCAGGTCGGCCCCGCGCTGCGTGTCATGGCTTCCACGTTGGAGACGATGGCCTGGCTCTTGTCCGTCTGCACCGGTTCGTCCATGCCGTATTTCGCGAAATCGATGCCCATCGAGGCGGACGCGTGCGCCAGCGCCGCCTCCACGTCCACGTGCCGCTTGTAGTCCTCGAATTTCTCGCGGGCCTCGGCCTCCGTGCGGCCGGTCACCACCGTCGCCCCCATGAAAACCTTCACGTCCTGCGCCTGCCTGCCGAATTTGACGGCGAGCGCGCGGATATCGTCAACGATGGCCTTGACGCCGCTCATGCTCTGCCCGTTCACGAACACGCATTCCGCGTGCGTCGCGGCGAACTGGCGGCCGCGCGTGGAGGCGCCGGCCTGGTAGAGCACCGGCGTGCGCTGCGGCGAAGGCTCGCACAGATGCAAGGCATCGACCTTGTACTGCCGGCCGTCATGCACGATGCGATGGACTTTGGACGGATCCGCGTAGACGCGGGCCGCGCGATCCTTGCGCACCGCGCCGTCCTCCCAGCTCCCTTCCCAGAATTTGTAGACCAGCGACATGTACTCGTCCGCCAGGTCGTAGCGGTCGTCGTGCGCCATCTGGCCGGACAGGCCGGTCGCCCTGGCCGCGCTGTCTAGGTAGCCCGTCACGATGTTCCAGCCGATGCGCCCGCCGGTCAGGTGGTCCAGCGTCGACATGCGCCGCGCGAACGAGAAAGGCGGCTCATAGGTCAGGTTGCAGGTCACGCCGAAGCCCAGGTGGCGCGTGGCGGCCGCCATGGCGGGGATGACCAGGCTGGGATCGTTCACCGGCAGCTGCACGGCGCCGCGCAGCGTCGCATCGACTCCGCCGCCGTAGACGTCGTAGGCGCCCAGCACGTCGGCGAAGAACACGCCGTCGAACAGGCCGGCCTCCAGCTTGCGCGCCAGCTCCATCCAGTAATGGATATCCGTGTAGCGCGTGGACTGGTCGCGCGGATGCGTCCACAAGCCTTGCTGGATATGCCCGACACAATTCATGTCGAAGGCATTGAGACGGATTTCGCGCGACATCGGGGGGTCGTCCTTTGGCGATACGGCGGTCCGGGACGCCCTGTGGTGCAAATGCATGCCACAAGGCTGTAGCCGTTTCGTCTACTATAGTGGACGCCGGAAAGCGCGGACAAGACCCTGGAAGGGGTTTGCGGGTTTGTCCCTATGCGCGGGACGCGGGGCCGCAAGCATCGAAGTCGTGGAGGATTTCGCGCCGGTCGATATGCCGGGCAGCGTCACCGGCGTGCTGGTCGTCAACCCCGGCGTTCCAGCGCAGTCGCCGGGTGCACCGCCAGCGCGGGTTATAGTCCCTTCATCCACCATGGTGCCCGACAGGGAAGGCGGCGTGATGAAACTGGCCATCGTCGTCGTCGACGGCGTACAGGCCCTGGATGTGGCGGGGCCGATGGATGTGTTCGCCGAGGCGAACAATTTCCTCCGTCCCGATGACCAATATCGGATCACGCTGGTCGGGATACACCCCGGCAATGTCCGCTGCGCCAACGGCATGGAAATCCAGGTGGGCGTCGACTACCTGCACTATGACGAGCAGCCGGACCTGCTGCTCGTCGCCGGCGGCCCGAGGCTTCCGGATGTGGACGCTCCAGCCAGCTTCCTTCAATGGTTGAAGGCGACGGCGCAGGGTTGCCGCAGGTTCGGCTCCGTGTGCAACGGCGTTTTCCTGCTGGGCCATGCCGGGCTGCTGGCCGGCAAGGAAGTGACCGGTCATTGGCACGACGTCGATCGCCTCATGGCCCTGTTTCCCCGCGCCACAGTCCGCCCCGACAGGATTTTCGTCCGTGACGGCGGCCTGTTCACCTCCGCCGGCGTCACGGCAGGAATAGACCTATGCCTGGCGTTGGTCACGGAGGACTGGGGCCACGACATGGCGTTGCGCATCGCCAAGCAACTCATCGTGTACATCCGCCGCGACGGCGGCCAATCCCAGTACAGCCCCTATCTGGCGGTGGGCCCGAAGGAAGACACCATCGTCGCCAAGGTGCTGCGCTATGTGACCGAGCACATCAGCGAGCCGCTGTCCATCGAAGACCTGGCCGATGCCGTGGCGGTCAGCCGCCGGACCTTCTCGCGCGTGTTCGCCAGGGATGCCAATATGACGCCCCTCGCGTTCGTGGAGCAGGTGCGCGTCGACTATGCCCGCAAACTGCTGGAAGAGACCGACCTGCCGCTGAAGACGGTGGCGTTTCGATGCGGCTTCCATAGCGGCAACCACATGCGCGTGATCTTCGAACGGCGCCTGGACACCACGCCGCGGGAATACCGCGAGCGCTTTCGCCATCAGGAGCGCCCGATGGAAGCCGCCGGCGCGGCGGCGCCGATATCCAGCGCGGAGGCCAGCACGCTTTCATGCAGGAGCACGTGGCCCGCGTGACTGCCCGGCGCGGTCGAGGCGGCTTCCGGGCATCCCGCATAACGCGGACGACCGGCGCCCGGCAAGCTGCCCAGCAGCGGCGCGACAAAGTTCCACGCGCCCTGGTTTTGCGCTTCTTCCTGGCACCATACGATGCTTCGGGCGTTGGGATAGCGCGCCAGTTCCGCTTGCACGGCTTCGGCGGGGAAGGGGTACAACTGTTCCAGCCGCACGAGCGCGATGTCGTCGCGCCCCAGTTTCGCCCGGCGCTCGGCCAGGTCGTAGTACACCTTGCCCGTGCAAAGGACGACCTGACGGATCGCAGCGGGGTCGGCAACGCCGGGGTCGCCGGTCACCGGCCTGAAAGCGTCCTCGGACAGTTGCCCCAGGCTGCTGGTCGCCGCGGGATGGCGCAACAAGGACTTGGGCGTCATGACGATCAGTGGCTTCTTGTCGGGCATCGACACCTGCGCCCTCAGCAAGTGAAAGAACTGCGATGGCTCGGTGGGCTGGCACACCCGCAGATTGTCCTGGGCGCACAGTTGCAGGTAGCGCTCCAGACGCGCCGACGCGTGCTCCGGGCCCTGTCCCTCCTGTCCGTGCGGCAACAATAGAACCAGTCCGCTCCGCTGCCCCCACTTGGCTTCGCCGGCCGCCAGGAACTGGTCGATGACGACCTGCGCGCCGTTGGCGAAATCGCCGAACTGCGCCTCCCATATCGCCAGCGCCTCGGGGCGCGCCACCGAATAGCCGTACTCGAATGCCAACACCGCGGCCTCGGACAACACGGAATTGACCACCTGGAAGCGGCCTTGCGAAGCTCCGATATGGTCCAGCGGCACATACACGCCTTCCGAACGCTGCGTCCGGCCCTGATCATGCAGGACGGCATGCCGGTGCCCGAACGTTCCACGTTCCGTATCCTGGCCGACCAGGCGTACGTCGACGCCATCCGCGATCAGGGTGGCCAGCGCCAGATGTTCGGCCATGCCCCAATCGAGACCGCGCGTTCCCGCGGCCATCTCGCGCCGGCCATCGATGACCTTGCCGACGAGGGGATGCAGCACCATGGCGGCGGGGATATCCACCAAACGCCGCGCCAGGTCCTGGACGCGGACGGCCGTGGGCGGCGTAGTTTGCCGGCCGGCCGGTATCGCGGCCTGCGCGTCGGATGGCGCGGGCCCCGCCGATGCGCAAGCCCTGGCCTCGTCCAGTTCAGCGCGCCAGGCCTGCGCCAGCGCCTCCGCCTCGCCATCGGCCAGGACGCCCGCGCGCAGCAGGCGTTCGGCATAGAGGGTGCGGATTCCCGGATGGGCGGCGATGGCCCGATACATCAGCGGTTGCGTCATTGTCGGCGTGTCCTGCTCCTGATGGCCGTGCCGGCGAAAGCAGACCAGTTCGATAAACACGCTCCGGCCGAATGCGGCGCGGTAATCGAGCGCGAGCCGCGCCGCCAATACGGCCGCGTCCGGATCGTCGCCGTTCACGTGGAGCACCGGCGCCTCGATCGCCTTGGCGATATCGGAGCAATAGTAGGCAGAACGCGCATCGCGCGGATCCGATGTGGTGAACCCGACCTGGTTGTTGAGCACCACATGCACTGTCCCGCCGGTGGTATGGCCGCGAACGTAGCTCAGGTTCAACGTCTCGCTGACGATACCCTGGCCCACGATCGCGGCATCGCCATGGATCTCGATGGGCAACACCTCGCTCGCCGGTCTGTGCAGCTGTTCGGCCCTGCCGCGCGCGATACCTTGCACGACGGGGTTCACGAATTCGAGATGGGAGGGGTTGTTCGCCAGTACGAATTCGACGATTCCGGCGTCGGTCTCGACGGACCCGGTATATCCCTTGTGATACTTGACATCGTCGGCGAGCAAACCGGCATCGGCCTGCCCTTCGAACTCCCTGAATAGCGCCGCCGCGGGCTTGCCGGCCACGTTCAACAGGACATTCAGCCTTCCGCGATGGGCCATTCCCATGACGACGTTCCTGATCCCGCGCGCCGCGCCGCCACGAACGAGCTCATCGAGCAAGGGAATCAGCGACTCCCCGCCTTCCAGCGAGAAGCGCTTCTGGCCCACGTAGCGGGTGTGCAGATACTTCTCCAGGCCTTCGGCGACGGTCAGTCGGTCCAGGATGCGCCGCTTCGTCGCCGTGGACAAGGACGCCCGCGCACGCGTCGACTCCACCCGCCGCAGCCACCAGTCGCGCTGTTCCTCGCTACCCAGGTGCATGACCTCCGCCCCCAGGGTGCCGCAATAGGTTTCCTCGAGCGCGGCATGCAATTCCGCCAGCGTGGCCTCCCGCGGGCCGAAGAAAGCGCCATCCATGCTGAATCTCGTGCGCATGTCGGCCTCGTCAAGCCCGTGATGGGCGGGCGATAAAGCCGGCAACGGCGGGAGCGTCGTCCACTGCAGGGGATCGAGCCGCGCGTGCCGCGCACCCACGGCGCGATACGCCGCGATCAGCGACTCCACGGCCACCTGCTTTCTCGCCAGGGCCAGGACGTCCGCCGCCGGTGCGGCCCGCGTCCTGCTTCTTGCCATTGCGGCGAAGCGCGTCACGACCGGACCGTGCGCGACGTCGTGGGCGCCGGATCCGTCCACGGCCGGCAGCGTCCCCAGCGCGTCGAAATAGCGGCGCCAATCCGCCGCCACACCGGCGGGATCATCCAGGTACTTCTCGTACTGTTCTTCGACATAGGCGGCGTTTCCTCCGTAGAGAAAGGACGTCGACCGATTGCCATCCATCCCGTCATTGGCGCCGGTACTGGTGTAACGATGTGCGGGCGTGTCCATGTTTCATTACCTCTGTTCGTGACCCTCCCGAACAAGTTTATGGACGCCCGAACCCGTGTGTTCGCGCAGATGCGTCGGGTTTGGGCCATACAGGGTCTGTTTCTGGACAAGGCGACGTGTGGCCGGCACTGCTGGCCGAAAACAGCACGTCTATGGCCCAAATCCGGACGTATCGGGCCAGCGCGCGGAATGGCCGCCCCATAAACTTCCGGGCTCATTCGCCTTCGATGGCGCACCGGCGACGGCCCGCATCAATCCTTGGAGCAGCATCATCAACACGCATACCTCACGCGCGGGGGCAAATCCGCGACAAGCATCCATCCAGTATCTTCCGATCAGCCTGTTCGGCTCGGTCATGGGCGTATCCGGCCTGGCGCTGGCATGGCGCCAGGCCGGCCACCAGTTCGGTACGACACCGCTTATCGATGGCGCAATCGGCGGCATCGCGGTGGCGCTTTTCGTGCTGCTGAGCGTCGCCTACGCCGCTAAGGCGTTGATGTACCCGCACGCCGTGCGCAGCGAGTTCCAGCATCCCGTCGCCGGTAACTTCTTCGGGACGGTGACCATAGCGATCCTGCTGGTTTCGTCCGTTGTCGAGCCGCTCAGCCCCTGGGCATCGCGGCTTATCTGGGGCGTGGGCGCCGTCTCCACGATCGCCTTATCGTTCACGATCGTCAGCCGCATGCTGCGAGGCAAGGTCGACGCCGGCCACGCCGTGCCCGCGTGGCTGATTCCGGGCGTAGCGACGCTGGACATCACCGTCGCGGGCGGCGCCATGCCGATGGCGTGGGCGCGCGAGATCAACCTGTTCTCGATGGCGGTGGGCTCGATGATGGCGCTGGTGTTCTTCACCATGATCATGTCGCGGCTGATTCACCATCAGGAAAGGCTGGCCAGCGCGATGGTACCGTCCCTGATGATACTGATCGCGCCCTTTGAAGTGGGCTTTCTCGCGTACACGAACTTCTTCCAGCGCGTGGACAGCTTTGCCGCCATGCTCTTTTATTTCGGACTGTTCATCTTCTTCGCGATGGTCTTCAAGGTCTTCAGGCGGGATATCCCTTTTGCCGCGGGATGGTGGGCGCTCAGTTTCCCGCTCGCCGCGCTCAGCAACGCCGCGCTTCGCTATGCGGATCACGTGCACTACCCCGCCGTGACGGCGCTTGCCATCGCGCTGCTGGCATTCCTTAGCGCGCTCATCGCCGTCCTGGCATTCCGCACGATGCGGATATTGCTTAACGGAACGCTGCTCGGTCCCGCCTGAACGCGGGGACGTGCGGTACGCACGCCGCCCCGTACACCTCGTACGCCTCCGTACATCCCTACGCCGGCTCAATCCGCCCGCGAAACAAGCGCGCGCAGCACGGGTTCCAGTTCCACTTCGCCCTTGACGACATCGTCTGGATCGCCTTCGAAGGCGATCCAGCCTTCATTGAAACCGTCGAGCATGCGCATGCGCGGCACGGGATGCTTCATGCCCTGCGAGCGGAACAGCGCCTCCCAGGTGTCGCGCGCGACGACCTCGGCGCGCACGGGATGGCCCAGGATGCCAGCGAACGCAGCGGCGATGTCGTTCGGGCTGACGCGACGCGGGCCCTCGAGCTCGACGACACGTACACCGCTCCAGGTCTGCTGCAGCAACTGCGCGGCGACACGGCCGACGTCGGCGGTCGCCACCATGGGGAAGGCCTGGTCCAGCGGCTGCAGGAAGCTGGAAATCACGCCTGTATCGCGCGCCGCCGCGATGTCCCATGCGGCGTTCTCCATGAACCAGCCGGGGCGCAGGAAGGTTACCGGCATCGGCAGCTTGCGCAGGGCTTGCTCCAGCAGCGTGCGCTGCGTAAGCAGATTGGACTCGTGCGCCTGGGCGCCGATGGTCGAAAGGCACACCACCTGGCGCGGCGCGGCGGACTGCAAGGCCGCGCACACCGCGTCGACGACGGCGCGCGCTTCCGGGAAGCCCGGCGCGGGGTCGAACTCGGAAGGCGGCAGGATGAAGACGCCTTTGGCGCCCTGGAACGCCGCGCCGAGCGATGCCGCGTCTTCCATATCGGCCATCGCCACCTCGCAGCCACGTTGCGCCCACGCCTGTCCGCGCGCGGCGTCGCGCACCACCGCGCGCACCGGCTGGCCCGCCGCGAGCAGCGCGCCCGCAACGGCGCCGCCGACCTTTCCTGTTATTCCCGTAACTGCGTACATGTTTGTTCTCCTTGCAGGGATAGAGGTGTTTCCACCGGTCATCGATATGCCGCGAAGGCCGTGAAGGTGGCCTTCTTCCGCAGGTCGCGCCGGCCAGGTAAAGCGCTCATTTCGTACTCCCCGGAAGTGGAACGGTAGGAATGGGGATCGCAGGCCATCCGCGACATGAAGCGCATTCTGTGCAAATATGCCGGGAAACAAAATGGCATTCATGTCATTGCATGAATGACATATAGTCACTGATGGCCGTGGCCGGCCCGATGTTTTCGAATTCCCACGCAAGCCCCACAGGCCATGAAATCGTCCAGCGGCAATCTCTCCAGCGGCATCAACGTATTCGCCGTCGTCGTCGACGCCGGTACCTTCGCGGCTGCCGCCGAACAGCTGGGCTTGTCCCCGCCCGGTGTCAGCCGCGCGATCGCGCGGCTGGAAGCTCGCCTGAAGATACGGCTGTTCGATCGGACCTCCCGCGCCATGTCCCTGACCGAAGAGGGCCGCACGTTCTACGAACAGGTCATCCCGCACCTCAGGGGCATGGAGGAAGCGGCCGCGGCGGGGGCGCGCGGCGCCGGCACCGTGCGCGGCAAGCTGCGCATCAACCTGGATCCGGTGTTTTCGCGCATCATCCTGGGCCCCCGGTTGAATGCGTTCATGGACGCACATCCCGAGCTGGCGCTGGAATTCATCGCGCGGGATCATCTGGGCGATCTGGTCGTGGACGGCTTCGACCTTGCCTTGCGATTCGGCGAGCCACGCTCATCCAGCCTGGTGGCCCGCAAGCTGCTGGAAAGCGGAATCGTCACGGTCGCCGCTCCGTCGTACCTTGCAGCGCGGGGACGCCCGGCAGCACCCCAGGCACTGGGCACGGGCCATCACACCTGCCTCGAATTCAGGAATCCGGAAACGGGGAAGCCTTTCCCCTGGGAATTCCATCGCAAGCGCAAGCGGCTGGTGGTGGAAACCCATGGACGGCTTACCGTCAATGATCCGACGGCCCTCGTCAACGCCTGCGTGGCGGGCACCGGCATCGCGCAGATGCTCGCGCTCGTCGCGGAGCCGCTCATACGCGAAGGGCGGCTGGTCAACCTTTTCCCGGACTGGCCGGACGAGCGCTTTCCGCTCTACGCCTACCATCCGTCCCGGCACCACACGCCCGTCAAGACCCGCGTGTTCCTGGACTTTATCGTCGCGTTGACGAGCGGTATTTCGACGGCCGGGATGGAACGCCAAAGACGCACGCGATCGTGACGATTGGCAAGCGGCCGCTGATACAGATCAAGCCGCGCCTAGGACCGCCCCCTATAATTTCCATTCGCGCCCCCGGCAACACATCGGCTTTACCGCACCCACCATGACCGCCTCCTTCTACGACCCGTCCGCCGCCATCGCGCAGCGCATCAAGCAGGAACGCGATGCCCGCAATTGGTCGCTGGCGGAGCTGGCCGAGCGGTCGGGCGTGTCCAAGGCGATGATCAGCAAGATCGAACGCGGCGAAGCCAGCCCCACGGCGACCATCCTGGGCCGGCTGTCAGGGGCCTTCGGCCAGCAGTTGTCCACGCTGCTGACGCTGGCCGAACAATCCAGCGACCGCCTGCTGCGCGCGGAAGACCAGCCCGTCTGGACCGACCCGGAAACCGGTTATGTGCGCCGCCGCCTCTCGCCGCCCAACGGCGGGGTGCTGGAGCTGCTGCGCATCGACCTGCCGCCCAATGCGCGCGTTTCCTATCCGCCGGACGCCTTTACCTTCCAGCATCAGCAGATGTGGGTACTCGAAGGCGTGCTGGTTTTCCAGGAAGGCGCCGAAACGCACACCCTGAAGGCGGGAGACTGCCTGCAGCTGGGCCGGCCTTCCGCCTGCACATTCGCCAATCCCGGCAAGCAGCCCTGCGCCTATCTGATCGCGCTGGCGAAGCGGTAGGCGCTGCCTGCACAATGACGCGTCCGAGGTCGCGGCGTCCAGCCGCCGCTACAATTCGCCCAAACGCGCACAGGCCAGTCACCGGACACCTTCCATGCCCCGTACACGCAAAGCCGCATCGCCCGCCGCCCGAGACCTTGCGTCCGCGCCGGCCGCGGCATCGGTGCCCACCACGCGCGCGCGCATCCAGAACCTGCTGCCCGCCATGGGACCGGCCGCCCAACGCATCGCGGAATTCGTGATCGATCATCCCGACGAGGTCGTGCACATGTCGGTCAGCGAGGTCGCCGAACGCACCGGGTCCAGCGAAGGCAGTGTCGTCGGGTTCTGCAAAATGGTGGGCGCCAAGGGCTTCCAGCAATTGAAGATCCTGCTGGCGCAGGAAATCGTGCAGCCGGTGCAGTACATCCACGAAGATCTGTCGCCGCGCGACGATGTGCAGGCGGTCATTGCCAAGATCTTCAACAGCAATATACAGACCCTGCAAGCGACGGCATCCGTGCTCGACGCCGAGGCCCTGGCGCGCGCCGTCAAGCTGATCAAGCGCGCCAAGCGCATCGAGATCTACGGCATCGGCAGCTCGGCCACCATCGCCGAAGACGTCTACTACCGCATGCTGCGCATCGGCTTGAATGCCGTCGCCGTCACCGATTCGCACATCCAGGCGATCAGCGCGTCGCGCACCGGGCCTGACGTCGCCACGCTGACGATTTCACATTCCGGCAGCACCTACGAAACCGTGCTGGCGACGCGCCTGGCCAAGGAGGCGGGCGCGCATACGATCTGCGTGACCAACTTCGGCAAGTCGCCCATCCAGCCCTTCGCCGATGTCCTGCTGTACACCATGGCCCAGGAAACGCGCTTCCGCACAGAGGCCATGACCAGCCGGCTGGCGCAACTGGCGATCATCGATACGCTGATCGCCTGCCTGGCGCTGGCCGACTACGACCGCTCGGTGGCCACGCTGAAAAGCACCTTCGACGTGCTGTCGCTGAAGCGCTACTGAGCGGCGCACCGCGCCGCGCATTACCTGACGCTTGCCAACGCCCGCCGGGGCATGTCCGGCAAGGTGGCATGCGCGGGCACCGGACTCGCCATCAGGCCGGCCAAAGTCCGGGCATCGGCATGCTCGCCGTCACCGACCAATAGATAGCGCAGGCCCGCCCGCACCGCGCCCAGCGCGTCGGTATCGGGATTGTCGCCGATCACCAGCACGTCATCGCGCGGCCGCCCCAGGCGGCGCAGGCCTTCTTCGAACATGGCGGGGCCGGGCTTGCCCACCACATGCATGGGCTGGCAGCCGGAGCTGAACACTACGGCCTGCATCAACGCGCCCGTCTCCGGCACGATGCAGCCCTCGGGACCGGGATGGCTGGCGTCGGCGTTGCTGACGACCAGCCCGGCACCGCGCGCCAATTGCCGCGTGACCCGTTCCAGCGCGGCATAGGTAAAGCGCTTGTCCAACGCCAGTACAACGATATCGGCCTCGTCGTGCACCAGGCGGCATCCGCTTTGCGCCGCGTAGCGCCTCAACCCGACCGATGCGCACAGCATTACGCGCGCGTCGGGATGACGGTCGCGCAGGTACCGGATGGTCATTTCTCCGGCCAGCACCAGCCTGTCGGGCTCCACCCGCAGGCCCGCCGAGCGCAACCGGCGCGCCATCTGGCCGGCCGTGTGCGTCGAATTGTTGGACACCACGACATAGCGGTCGTGGTAGGCGCGCAGCAGGTCGGCCGCGCCTTGCACGGGCTCGCGCTCGCGCATCAGCGTGCCGTCCAGGTCCAGGATCAGCGCGGGGCGGCCGGCGGCCCAGGGCGCGCGGGCAGGGTCCGGCGCAACAGATGCAAGTCCGTCGGGCCGGAGGCGGCAGGCAGAGATCGTCATGGCGGATGCATCGCTCGCAGGCAAGTGGGAAGGAAGCCGGCCGCGCGCCCCGCGGCGCGCTGCGGATGCGTCATTCTATTTGAGAAATATTCAATGTCACAAATATTTTCATTGAACCATGTTCATTGGCCTGTCACGTTGGCGAACCAAACTTGCCCGCGACTCCCCCCCAACAACCCTCTGAAGGCCATGACCAAGCTCAATCGACGCACATTCCTGACCGGCACGGCGAAGTCGGCCGGCGCCGCCCTGGCGCTGAACATGCTGCCCCCCAGCATCGCGCGCGCGCTTTCCATCGACGCCAAGGTCGAGACCGGCACCATCAAGGACATCAAGCACATCGTCATCCTGATGCTGGAAAACCGCGGCTTCGACCATTACTTCGGCACCCTGCGCGGGGTGCGCGGCTACGGCGACCGCTTCCCCACACCGCTGCCCAGCGGCAAGGACGTCTGGTACCAGCAGGACGCCACGGGCCTGGAGATCCCGCCGTATCACATGGACGGCACCAAGGTGAAAGCGCTGCAATCGCCCAGCACGCCCCACAGCTTCTCCGACATGCAGGCTGCCTGGGGCCAGGGGCGATCGGGCTACTGGCCGCAGTTCAAAACCAAGTACACGATGGGCTACCTGGGCCGCAACGACATCCCCTTCCATTTCGCGCTGGCGGAAGCCTTCACGATCTGCGACGGCTACCACTGTTCGACCACCAGCGGCACCGATCCGAATCGCGTGGTTTTCTTTTCGGGTTCGGGCTTCGATCCCAGCCTGGCAAAGATGGGCATCAACAGCGACGATCGCACCTCCGAGCCGAACAACAACCGCTGCTGGATTACGGGCACCATGCCTACGCCGGGATACACCTACCCCGACAACGCCCTGACCTGGCACAGCCTGCCCAAGGTGCTGGAGGACGCGGGCATCGATTGGAAGATCTACCAGGATCCGAACGATAACTGGACGGGCGCCATGCACGGCGGCCTGGCGTTCGCCGATTTCCGCAACGCCCGGCCCGGCGATCCGCTCTACGAAAAGGGCCTGAAGCTGTACACCATCGACGACCTGAAGCAGGACGTGGTGGCGAACCGCCTGCCGCAGGTGTCCTGGCTGCTGTGCACCGCGGCCAACTCGGAGCATTCCGGCAACAGCAATCCGGCCATCGGCGCGAACTACACCGCGCAAGTGCTGGACGCGCTGACGGCCAATCCCGAAGTGTGGGCCAAGACCGCGTTCTTCCTGACCTACGACGAGAACGACGGCCTTTTCGATCACGTGCCCCCGCCTGCGCCGCCGTCCTACAACGCCGACGGTACGCTGGCCGGCAAGGCGACGCTGCCGCTGGACGGCGAGTACTTCTCGGACCCGGCCGGCGCCTACCGCAACAAGCTCGATACGCTCAGCGGCAGCCTGCGTCCCTGGGGCTTGAGCGCGCGCGTGCCGATGTACGTGGTGTCGCCCTGGAGCAAGGGCGGCTGGGTGAATTCGCAGGTTTTCGATCACACCTCGATCAGCCTGTTCCTGGAGCAGCGCTTCGATATCAAGGTCGATGCGGTCAGCGCCTGGCATCGCGCCGTTTGCGGCGACCTGACCAGCTGCTTCGATTTCAGGTCGCCCCACGATCCGAGTTTCCCGACGCTGCCCGACACCAGCAATTACAAGGCCGTGCTGGCCGCGCAAAGCAACCTGCCTACCGCCAACCCGCCCGCCACGCCGGACGCGCTCTATCAGGAAAAAGGCGTGCGCCCTTCGCGCGCGCTGCCATATGAACTGGAAGTGCATGGAACCGTGGAGGAAGACGGCCGCACGGTGCGGCTGAAGTTCGAGAACAGCGGCGCGCAGGCGGCCGTCTTCCATGTCTACGACCGCAATCACTTGGACCGCATCCCGCGCCGATATACGGTCGAACCCGGCAAGTCGCTGCAGGATCAATGGGACACGGGCGCGGACAGCGGCAAGTACAACCTGTGGGTCTACAGCACCAACGGCTTCGTGCGCACCTTCGCGGGCGACGCCAGCGCGTACCAGGATGCCGGCTTCCAGCCGGAAGTGATCCGGTTCCATTACCAGCCCAGGGCCGGCCGCGTGACCATGAAGCTGAAGAACATGGCCAAACACCATGGCGGCAAAGGCGGCAACAAGAAGGACTACACCTTGACCGTGCGGGCGAATGCCTATCGCGCCGACGGTCCCTGGGTCGTCAAGGTAAAGGAGGAAGGCACGCTGGATTGGGACCTGAGCGCCAGCGGGCACTGGTACGACTTCACCGTGACGGGCCAGGACGGCTTCGAACGGCGCTTCGCCGGCCGGATGGAAACGGGCCGCGATAGCGTCTCGGATCCCGCGATGGCGGCTCACCTGTAAACGGGCCGGCCGGCGCGGCCGTGGCGTATCCGGCTGCGCCGGCACGCCGCGGCCACTGCCGGATGTTGCTACCGATGAACCGGCACGAAGCCTGGCGAAACCAGGGGCGCCTGCGCCGGCGCGGCCACGCGGATGCGCTGCCCGCTCTGCTCCAGCACCACGCCGGCGGCCTCCACGCTGGCCAGCGTCACGCCGTCCACGATGGATTGGCCGACCCGGTAGGCGCGCGGCTCGCCGCCGTCTATCGCCAGGATGGCGGCGCCGTGGGTGCCCGCGGCGATCAAGCCCAGCACATTCACCTTCACCGGCGCGGCGGAGGTTCCGAACCAGGCCGCCAGCGCCGCCGTATCGCCCGCGGCCGGCCGCGGGGTGTCGAGCATGGGCGGCAAGGCGCGCGCACGCGGGGCCAGCAGTACCGCGCCCCAGACCCCTACACCGGCGGCCAGGACAAGGACGGCAACACTGTGCGCGAATCGCGCGGGGTCGACACGTTGCGGCATGTAACGGCAGGAGCTCCGGTGGATGATCGACATATCGCTGTCATTCGGACCCACGATGATAGGGCCCGCATATGACAGAACTCCGAACTTGTTGTGACAGCGAATCGCAAGGCGCCCAGCGTCCCGGCCGGCCCGCAACAGGACCGGAACCGAGGATGAAGCACATGAAACACTGCGGTATCGGACACCCCGGCCGGCGCGCGGGCAGGCGGGCGCGCCAGCGCGGCTTTTCCCTGATCGAGATCATGGTCGTCGTCGTGATCATGGGGATCCTGGCCGGGCTCGTCGTGCCCAATCTGCTGCGGCGCCCCGATCAGGCCCGCGCCGTGGCGGCGCGCCAGGACGTCTCCAGCATCATGCAGGCGCTCAAGCTCTATCGGCTGGACAACGGCCGCTATCCCAGCGCCACGCAGGGCCTGCAGGCCCTGGTGCAGCAGCCCGCCGACGAAAAGCTGCCCGGCTGGCACAGCTACCTGGACCGCCTTCCGAGCGATCCCTGGGGCCACCCGTACCAATACCTGAATCCCGGCGTAAAAGGCGAAATCGATGTGTTTTCCCTGGGCGCGGACAACAAACCCGGTGGGGAAGACAGTGACGCGGATATTGGCTCCTGGAACCTGTGAACCGGCCGCGTCCGACAACGGCGCCAGGCGGCAGGGCGGCTTCACGCTGATCGAGATGATGGTGGTGGTGGCGATCATCGCCATTGTCACCACGGCCGTCGGCCTGTCCTTTCCCAAGCGCGACGATGACCAGCCGCTGGCGCGCGACGCCCGGCGCCTGTCGCTGTTGTTCGCGCTGGCGCAGACCGAAGCCCGCGCAGGCGGCCGCGCCGTCACCTGGCACGCCGACGGCCAGGGCTATCGCTTCACGCGCCGCCCGCCGTGGAATCCGGGCAACGCCGCGGCGGCGGTCAAGGAGGCTCCGCCGCCCGATGATTTCCGCGACGACGACAGCCTGCGGCCGCGCCGCTGGGAGGCATCCGATGTGCACGTCCAGGCGGACTCGGACCAGGCCGGCGTTTTCCCGCCGGAATGGATCGCCGCGCCCATGCGTATCGAACTGAGCGACGATTTCCAGCGCATCGCCATCGTGCGCGACGCGGCCGGACGCTATGCGCTGCAGCCATGAATCCCCGCGGCGCGCAGACGGGCTTTTCCCTGCTGGAGATCCTGATCGCGCTGGCCATCATCGCCATCGCGCTGGCGGCCTGTGTACGGGCGGCGGGCCAGATCGCCACCGGCCAGGCGCAACTGCGCGACCGCGCGCTGGCGCTGGTGTCCGCGGAAAACACGCTGGCCGAACTGCGCGCCCAGCGCGCCTTCCCGCCGCTGGGCGATCTGCGCACGCCTTGCCCGCAAGGTCCTTCGGCATTCGTCTGTATCAGCCATATCGAGTCCACCCCCTACAAGGAAATGCGGCAAGTGACGGTGCGCGTCATGGCGCAAGGCCAGGGGCCGCAACTGGCGCAATTGCGCGGCCTGCTGAGCGCGCGGCCGTGAAGCGCCACATCCGCTTTCCCCGCCGGGCGGGACGCGCGGGCGGCCAGGGCGGATTCACGCTGATCGAAGTGCTGGTCGCGGTCGCGCTGCTGGCCATCGTCAGCGTCCTGGCATGGCGCGGACTGGACAGCGTGGTGCGCACCCGCGATCACGTGCAGCGCGATGCCGATCGGGACGATGCCCTGTTGCGCGTATTGGGGCAATTGCAGCTGGACATGCAGATGCGCGCACCCGACACCGTTATGGACGGCGGCGCGGCCGATGCGGTTGTGAAGCGAGTCCTGCCCGCGGCATTGCGCGTCGATGCCGCGCACGAGGGCGAACGCGAAGGCGCGGCGCTCGATATCGTGCGCGGCCCCGCGCCGGGCGGCCGCTGGCAGCGCGTGCGCTGGTGGCGCGACGGCGCTGAGCTGCGCCGCGCCGCCGGCAGCGGCGGCGACGCCTTTCCCCTGCCGCGGCCGGGCGCCGGCGTGGACCTGCTGGACGGCGTCGTCGGCTTCAGCATGCAGGCCTGGATACCCGGCCGGGGCTGGGTTCCACTGCCCGACAACGATGCCGGCTCAGCGGCCACCGGCATTGCCATCGAGCTGCGCCTCGCCGCGCCGGGCGGCCCGGCGCAGGTCTATCGCAGGGTGGTGGCCCTGCCATGACGCATCCGGCGCGACACCAGAAAGGTATGGCCGTGATCGCGGCCTTGCTGGTCGTGGCCGCCGCGGCGGTCATCGCCAGCACCATGCTGCGTGGACAAAGCGAGCGCGCGCAGCTCGTGATGAGCGAACGGTCGCGCGTACAGGCACGATGGCTGTTGCTGGGCGGCATCGACTGGGCCAGGCAGATCCTGCGCGACGACGCCCGCCACAGTCCGATCACCCGCGCGGATCAGCCCTGGGCCGTACCCATCGTCGATCTGCGTCTCGATCCGCCCGGCGAGCCCGACCCCGCCTTGCTGTCGGGCCGCATCGAAGACGAGCAGGGCAAGTTCAATCTGCAGAACCTCGCGTTCCAGGGCCAGGTGGATCCGCGCCAGCTGGTGGCCTTCGAACGCCTGCTCCAGGCCTTGAACCTGCGCCCCTCGATCGCGCCCGACATTGCGCGCCGCATCGCCGCCGGCCAGCCCATGGCCGTCGACGGCACGGTGCAATCCCCGGGCAACGGGACCGCCGCCAAGGCGGTGAGGCCACCTCGCGCGCCCGGCCTGCAATCGCTGGCGGACCTGCGCGGCCTCGCCGGCCTGGACGAACAGGCGATACGGCGTCTGGATTGCTGCGCCACCATCCTGCCGGACCAGAGTCCGGTCAACGTCAATACCGCGCCGGCCGAAGTCCTGTACGCCGTCGTGACGCAGCTGCCCCTGGGGCAGGCCGTGGCGCTGGTGGCCGAGCGCGACCGCGGCCGCTACTTCAACGACGCCGCGGACTTCGTCAACCGCTTGGCCGACCCGCGGATCAAGCTGGACAAGGACAGCGTATCCACCGACAGCCAATGGTTCAGCCTGGCCGGAATCGTGCGGCTGGGCCGCGCCACGGCCGCCATGCGCGCGCTGCTGGAACGCGACGACCTGTCCACGAGCATCGTCTGGATAAGGGAAGTGAATTGAAGACCATCCTGCGCCTGGCCCTGCCGCCCTTGCGCGCGCTGAACCCCGATCTGGAAATCCCCTTCGTCCTGCTGGACCGGGACCGGCGCATCTTGCGCAGCGGCGAACTCGCGCTGCATGAGCTCGCCTCCGCGGTGCCGGCCAGCCGCGTCGAAGCCATCCTGCATCCCCAGGACACGGTCGAGACGCGCATCGCGCTGCCACCCTTGCGCGGCGCACGCCTGCACGCGGCGGCGATAGCCCTGGTCGAACCCCTGACCCTGTCGGCCACCGACGACCTCGCCATCGCCTACGGCCCGCGCGACGGCGACGGGCAGGCGCATGTGGCCTGGGCCAGCCGCGCCGCGCTGGAGCGGGGATGGGCGACGCTGGCCCAGGCCGGGCTGGAGATCGCCGCGCTTTACCCGACCAACGCCATGCTGGGCCCGCAGGCGGGCCATGCCGACGCGCCGCTGTCCCTGCCGGCCGATGCGCGCTGGCAGCATCCCGGCCCGGCATGGTCGCTGGCGCTGGCCGATCTGCGCCCGGCCGCGCAAGGCCGCTCGCGCTGGCGCGGTCCCCTGGCATGGTCGGCGGCCGCCCTGGCCGTCTGGGTCGCCGGCCTGAACATCCACGCCGCGCAACTGGCCGCCGAAGGCGAAGCGCTGCAGCGATCGGTACACGATCGCGTCGCCGCCGCGTTTCCGGAACTGCCCCTCATCGTGGACCCGCTGAAGCAGGCGCAGCAACGGGTGGACGCCCTGCGCGCCGCCCGCAGCGTGGCCAGCGACAGCGACTTCATGCCGTTGGCACAGGCCGCCGCGCAGATGTTGCCGGCCGGCAGCTTCGAGCTATCGGCCCTTGCCTACCAGGATGGCGTCCTTGCCATCGATCGCGGCGACAACGCGCCTGGCGCGGTTCCGCGCGAGGCCGGCGCGCGGCCGCAGAACGGCCCGGGACCGGTATTGGCGTCCAGCGCGACGGGCTGGAAGATCGCGCCGGCGCGGCTGGCCGATCGGCTCCATGCGTCCGAACGCGCGCAGGTCGCCGCGGGGTCGCGGCCGTGAACCTCGCCACGCAACGGACCTTGCTGCCGCCGGCGTGGCTTGCCCGCTGGCGCAAAACCGCGGACCAGGCATCGCAATACTGGCAACAGCTCACCGCGCGCGAACGTCGGCTGGTGCGCGTCCTGGGCGCCGTCCTGGCCGCCGCCGCCTTCTTCGCGATCGGCTTGCGGCCGGCCTGGCGCGATATCGAACGCTGGCAGGACGCGCTGCCGCGATTGCGCGCCCAGGCCGCCGCGGTCGACGCCCTGGTCCAGGAAGCGCAGGCGCTGAAGCGCGAGCAGGGGCGGCAAGTACCCGCCGCCGACATGGAAGAAGCCTTGCGCGCCAGCCTGGCGCGCGCCGGCCTGGGCGGCACCCAGCGGATCGAAAAGACGGACAACGGCAAGGCCTGGAGCGTCGCCTTCGAGGATGCATCGCCAGCCGCACTTTTCGATTGGCTGGCCCATGCGCCGGCGCTGCTGCGGCTGCGCGTCGCCCAGGTGCGCATCGTCCGGCCGCGCGATTCGCTGGGGCGTCCCATCCCCGCCCGCGCTTCCGGCACGCTGCAGCTGAGACACGCCGACGATGGTCCAGCCGGGGGCCGATCATGACGCTACGCCGCTGGCCGCTGCTCCTGGCGGCCGTCCTGGTGGCCCTGGTTGCGGCCGTCGCCACCCTGCCGGCGCGCTGGCTGCTGCTCGCGGTACCCGCGAACGCGCTACTGGTCCCGGTGGACGCATCCGGCACGCTGTGGGACGGCCAGGCGCGGCTGGCGGTCGGTCCGCCCGGCATGCGCCGCACCCTGCCGCAGCCCGTGAGCTGGCGCTGGCATTGGCTGGCGGGCATCGGCCCCGCCGCGCGCGTCACGCATCCCTGGCTGCGCGACCCCTTGGAAATCGCTCCCCGCCCGGGCGGCACCCGGCTGGGCCAGGGCACATTGACCTTGCCCGCCGCCACGCTGGCCGCCGTCGGCGCGCCGCTGAACACCATCGAGCCGGGCGGACAACTGGCACTGTCCTGGCCGGCGCTGAATCTGGGCGACCCGCCATCCAGGGGCGCGCTGCTGCAACTGACCTGGTCGAGCGCCTCGTCCGCGCGGGTGCGCGTGCAGCCCCTGGGCGACTACCAGGCGGCCCTGGCGGCGGACGGTGCCGGCGGCCTGGCTCTGCAAGTGCATACCGTGCGCGGCGCCCTGCGCGTCGAGGGCCATGGCCAGGACCGCGACGGCCGCTGGCGCTTCGAAGGCCAGGCCAGGCCCGCGCCCGACACCGATGCCGCTACCCGCGACGCCCTGGAGCCGCTGCTCGGCGTGCTGGGCGCTTACCGGAACGGCGTTTCCCAATTGCGATTTCCATGATCACCGAGTAAAGCTTCAATGAACGCAGCACGCGCTTTTCGCATCGACTCCACCGCCCGCGCCGCCCGGCGCCCCGCTCGCGGGTCCCACGGCGCGGCGGGCCGGCACCTGGTTCCCACCGTGCTCGCCGTCCTGCTGTTGCTGGGCGGATGCACGGCGCCGGCCCGGCGTACCGCGCGGCCGCCCGTGCCGGACAATCCGCTCATCAGCGCCGGCGCCAGCCAGTCCGATCCGGAAGTCGCACGCGCCCGCAACGCCACCACGGCACCCGCCGCGGCCCCGCGCGATCTCGGCCCGCTGCATGTGCGCGTCAAGGTGGACGGCCGCGACGTGGATCCTGCCGACGCCAATCTCGCGGCGGCGGCCAACCAGGCCGGCGCGGGCACGAGCGGCGCCGACAGCGTTAACCTGAACTTCGTCGACGCCGACCTGCCTTCGGTCGTGCGCGCGCTGGCGCGCTACACCAGCCGCAATTTCGTCGTCGATCCGCGCGTCAAGGGCAAGCTCACGCTGGTCTCCGAAAAACCCGTGGACCCGAACACCGCCTACGACATGCTGCTGGGCGCGCTGCGCATGCAGGGCGTCGCGGTGGTCGAAGTCAACGGCGTCAGCCGCGTCGTACCCGAAGCGGACGCGAAACTGCAAGGCGCCCCCGTCACCGATGGCGGCGGCGCCACGGCCGGCGGCCTGGTCACGCGGGTCTTCCACCTGCGGTACGAGAACGCCACCAATCTGCTGCCCGTGCTGCGCCCCATGATCGCGCCCAACAACCCGATCAACGCCTATCCCAACAACAACACCCTGGTCGTCACCGACTATGCCGACAACATGGCGCGCATCGCCAAGGTGATCGCCGATATCGACAATCCCGATTCGCTATCGGCAGACGTCATCCCCGTGCGCTACGGGATCGCCAGCGATATCGCGTCGGTGGTGGGCGGCATGATGGACACGCGTGGCGGCAACGATGCCAGCCAGCAGGTCACCGTCGCCGCGGACCCGCGCAGCAATAGCGTACTGGTGCGCGCATCCAACCCGGCGCGGGCGCTGCTGGCGCGCGAACTCGTCAAGCGCCTGGACAATCCGCAGGCCGCGGCCGGCAATCTGCACGTGGTCTATCTGCGCAACGCCCAGGCCGTCAAGCTGGCCGGCGTGCTGCGCGGGGCGCTGACGGGACAGTCCGACAACCGCGGCGCAACCGGCGGCGCCGGTACCGGCACGGGGGGCAACGGGGCCGGCGGCGACTACGGCGGCAGTCCCTTTCGCGGCGGTACGTCCGCCGTGAACACCTCGCAGGCAAGCGCGACGCAGAACACCATGGGCGGCGGCGCGAACGGCGCCAGCGGCTCGCTGCGCTTCGGCCAGGGCGCCGACAATGCGGACCGCGATGCGCAGGGCAACGCGTTCTCGGCCAATGGCGCCACCATTACGGCCGATCCGACCACCAACACGCTGATCATCTCCGCACCCGAACCGCTCTATCGCAGCCTGCGCGAGGTCATCGACGAACTGGACCAGCGCCGCGCGCAAGTCCTGGTCGAAAGCCTGATCGTGGAAGTTTCCAGCGACGATGCCGCGCAATTCGGCATCCAGTGGATGTTCGGCGGCAACGGCCTGAACGGCAACGGCACCACGGTGTTCGGCGGCACCAACCTTAACGGCAGCGGCCTGAACCTCAGCAGCAGCACCGCCACGTCGATCGACGCCCTGGGCTCGGGTCTGAACCTGGGCATCGTCAAGGGCACGGTCGATGCGCTGGGCCACCAGATCATCAACCTCGGCGCGCTGGCGCGCGCCATGCAGGGCATACAGGGCACCAACATCCTGTCCACGCCGAACCTGCTGACGCTGGACAACGAACAGGCCAGCATCATCGTGGGCCAGACCGTGCCTTTCGTCACCGGCTCCTATGTGACCAGCTCCGGCGACGGCTCCAGCAACCCCTTCCAGACCATCGAGCGCGAGGACGTCGGCCTGACGCTGAAGTTGCGGCCGCAGATCTCCGAAGGCGGCACGGTCAAGCTGGACCTTTACCACGAAGTCAGCAGCATCGACGACACCGCCACCAGCACGGCAGGCATCATCACCCGCAAGCGCGCCCTGGATACCAGCGTCCTGGTCGACGACGGCCAGATCATCGTGCTGGGCGGGCTGCTGGAGGACTCCGGCACGGACGGCACGCAATCGGTGCCCATACTGGGCGACCTCCCCCTTATCGGCTCGCTGTTCCGCTACACCAGCCGGCATCGCACCAAGACCAATCTGATGATCTTCCTGCGTCCGCATATCGTGCGCAGCAGCCAGGACAGCCGCCGCCTGACCCTGGACCGTTACGACTACATGCGGCGCGTGCAGGACAACGCGAGGACGCCGCACAGCTGGCCGCTGCCCGACGTCGCTTCGCCGCAGCTGCCGCCGCTGGGCACCGACGCGCAGCCGCTGTCCTCGCGCCCGCTGGACCTGCGGCCCAGCGCCGCCGGCCAGACCTTGGTCCAGGACCCGCCACCGACGACCACCGAGACACGCGTGTACCCATCGACGGCGCGGCCGAACTTTTGACGAAGCTGGGCTACCAGCCCGAGACGATACGGTAGACAACGGCATCGGAGACCGCACGATGACATCCCTGCCATACGCCTGGGCACGCGCGCAGCGCGCCCTGCTGACGATCCGCCCGGAGGGCGCGCAGCTGACCTTCAGCCCGCGCACGCCGCAGTGGGCCCGCGCCGAGGCGCGGCGCCATCATCCCCTGGCGCAGGAACGCGAGATCGCCGACGACGAGCTGGAAACGCTGCTGGCCGCCGCCTACGCCCATGCCGGCGATGCGGCCAGCGTGGTGGCGGCGTCGGAAAACGAGATCGACCTGGATCGCCTGATGCAGGACATCCCGGAGATCGAGGACCTGCTCGATACCCAGGACGACGCGCCGGTGATCCGCATGATCAATGCCCTGTTCACCCAGGCCGCGCGCGATGGCGCCAGCGATATCCATCTCGAAGCCTTCGAAACGCACTCCATGGTGCGCTACCGCGTCGACGGCACGCTGCGCGACGTGGTCAGCCCGCGCCGGGCCCTGCATCACGCGCTGATCTCCCGCATCAAGATTATGGCCAACCTCGACATCGCGGAAAAACGCCTGCCGCAGGACGGCCGCATCGCGCTGCGCGTCGGCGGGCGGCCCATCGACGTGCGTGTCTCCACCTTGCCCACCGGCCATGGCGAACGCGCCGTGCTGCGCCTGCTGGACAAGGAGGCGGGACGCCTGCGCCTGGAAACCCTGGGCATGGCGCCCGCCGTCCTGCAGCGCCTGGACCGCCTGATACACCAGCCGCACGGCATCGTGCTGGTCACCGGCCCGACCGGCAGCGGCAAGACCACCACGCTGTATGCGTCGCTGGCGCGCCTGGATGCCTCCACCACCAACATCCTGACGGTCGAAGACCCCATCGAATACGACCTGCCCGGCATCGGCCAGACCCAGGTGAATCCGCGCATCGACCTCAGCTTCGCCACCGCCCTGCGTGCCATCCTCCGCCAGGATCCGGACGTCGTCATGATCGGCGAAATCCGCGACCTGGAAACCGCGCAGATCGCCGTGCAGGCCTCGCTGACCGGGCACCTGGTACTGGCCACGCTGCATACCAACGATTCCGTATCGGCGATCACGCGCCTGACCGATATGGGCGTCGAACCCTTCCTGCTTTCGTCGTCGCTGCTGGGCGTCCTGGCGCAGCGGCTCGTGCGCCGCCTGTGCGCGCATTGCAGGCAGCCGGCCACGACGGCCGACGGACGGCAGGCATGGCGCGCCGTCGGCTGTTCCGCGTGCAGCCACACCGGCTATAGCGGCCGCACGGGCATCCACGAACTCTTCGTCATCGACGACGGGATACGCGGGCTGATGCATACCGGCGCGGGCGAACAGGCCATGCGCCGCGCCGCCGAAGCCGCCGGCATGCGCAACATGCGCCACGACGGCCAGCGTTGGGTGGAAACGGGGGAAACCTCGCCGGAGGAAATCCTGCGCGTCACGCGCGACGATTGATCCGTGGTGCCGCCAATGCGTAGATAACCTCCCCAGTGCCCCTTCGGACGCTCGAACACCAACCCACGCCAACGAAATCCACGAGCTCAGCAAGCCCCAGACGCCCATGCCTTCCTACACCTTCGAAGCCTCCGACGCCGCGGGCCACCTGGAACGCGGCATGATCGATGCAGACTCGCCGCGCGGCGCGCGCAATGCCCTGCGCGCGCGCGGCCTCACGCCACTGAGCGTGCGCGATGCGTCCGGCCACCACCGCGCCGGCTCCGCGCGCTGGCTGGGCAAGCACCTGAGCGATACCGAACTGGCGTGGCTGACGCGGCAGATCGCCAGCCTGCTGGCCGCGCGCCTGCCCCTGGACGCGGCATTGACCGCCACCCTGGAGCAGGCCGAAAAGCGACACATCGTCCAGGCCATTTCGGCGGTACGGGCCGACGTGCGCGCCGGCCACCGTCTGGCCGATGCGCTGGCTTCCCGGCCCAAGGACTTCCCCGACATCTACCGGGCGCTGGTCGCGGCGGGCGAGGAATCCGGCGACCTGTCGCTCGTCATGGAAAGGCTCGCCACCTACGTGGAACAACGCAACGCGCTGCGCGGCAAGGTGCTGACGGCCTTCATCTACCCCGCCATCGTCGGCGTCGTATCGGTGGGCATCATCTTCTTCCTGCTCGGCTTCGTGGTGCCGCAGGTCATCGGCGCCTTCAACCAGACGCACCAGCAATTGCCGCTGATCACCCGCATCATGGTGGCGATGAGCGACATCGTGCGCGACTGGGGCGCGGCGGGCCTGGCGGCCGGCGTCGCGGCCTTTGCCGCATGGCGCTGGAGCCTGCGCGCGCCGCCCGCACGGCTGCGCTGGCACGCGCGCGCATTGCGCCTGCCCATGGCCGGCCGCTTCATCCTGGAAATGAACGCCGCGCGCTTCGCCTCCACGCTGGCCATTTTGACGGGCAGCGGCGTATCGCTGCTGCGCGCCCTGCAGGCCGCGGCACAGACCTTGACCAACGACCGCCTGCGCGCGGCCGTCGCCGATGCCACCGACCGCGTGCGCCAGGGCGCGGCCCTGGCTGCATCCCTGCAAACCCAGAAGGCCTTCCCGCCGCTGCTGATACACCTGATCGGCAGCGGCGAACGCACGGGCGAACTGGCGCCCATGCTGGACCGCGCGGCCACCACGCTCGCGGCCGACCTCGAACGCCGCGCCATGGCCATGACCGCATTGCTGGAACCGCTGATGATCCTGATCATGGGAGGCGTCGTACTGGTCATCGTGCTGGCCGTCATGATGCCGATCATAGAGATCAATCAAATGGTGCAGTAAGGGTTTGCGTCGCCCGGCTCATGCGCAGGCTTGCGCCGCACTAGAATGGTCGTCGCAAATCGAGGAGTGCGCATGTCAAGGAATGACGTGAAAGGCAGCTGCCTGTGCGGCGCCGTCCGCTACGCCGTCGAAGACCGCTTCGAATACGCCATGAACTGCCATTGCTCGCAGTGCCGGCGCGCAACCGGCTCCGCCTACAAGAGCTTCGCCGGCATCGCCGCCGATCGTCTCAGGATCGAACATGGCGCGGACGCCACCATGATCCACGGCAATCCGGGCGCCGAGCATGATGTCCATTGCGGCACCTGCGGATCCCTGCTCTATTCCATCGTGCGCGGCGGCGCCTATGCCCACGTCACCATGGGAACGATGGTGGACACGCCGGCGATTCGTCCTTCGATGCACATCTTTGTCGGCTCGAAGGCACCCTGGCACGAGATCACGGACGGGCTTCCCAGGTACGACACGCTGCCGCCCGGCTGATCCGGCGACGCACCGCCGCGGGACCCGGCCGATGCCCGCCCGCGTCGCGTCGGCACAGCAGTTGCTCGCCTCCAGGTCTCGCACCCTTCGCCGACCGCATTCAGGAGACCCACCATGAAACCCATCCCCCCCGAGGCGCAGCTTTGCATCGACGAATGCCTGCGCTGCTACCAGACCTGCACCGCAATGGCCATGAACCACTGCCTGGAAGAAGGCGGCCCGCACGTGGAGCCCGGCCACTTCCGCCTGATGATGGCTTGCGCGGAAATGTGCCGCACCGCGGCGCACTTCATGCTGATCGGCGTGCCCCATCATCGGCATACCTGCGCCGACTGCGCGTCCATTTGCCGCCAATGCGCGGACAGCTGCGATGCGCTGGACAGCATGGACGACTGCGCCACGATGTGCCGGCGCTGCGCCGACGCCTGCGAGCGGATGGCCGGCCCCGCCTAGGGGGATGCGCGTGAGACTGCCGCTGCCGCCGTTGCCGGTCGCCGTCAACGTCGACGGGCGCCGGCCCGCAGCGGGCAACACCATCGCGAAGGGGGGCATCTACCGTACAATTTGATGGAAATTTCACACCGGCCCGCCGACACTGCGGCGCAGCACTTTACTCTCGCCAGATCGATATGCGCTTGAACGCCCGCCGCGCCGCTTATGGCGCCTCGTCATGAGCGCCCACTGATGGATTCCCCTCCCGTTTTCGATTCATCCGCTTGCGCGCGCGCACTGCGCGACTTCATCGAGCTGGGCCAGGCCGGCCATATCCCCTGCGTCATGCTGCGGCCGCGCGACATTGCCGGCGACGGCATATTCCAGGGCGACTTCGACTTTCTCATCGACGAAGCCCGTTTCGACGAAATATTGCGGGCGGTGTTTTCGCTGTGCCAGGCAGCCGGCGTCAGCTTCGTTCTGCGCCAGTCGGCGCCTTTCAAGCGCCAGGTCGAGCTGCTGGACGGCAGCGGCCGCCGCGTAACGATAGAAATGTGGCCGCACGCGGAATTGCGCACGCGCAGCGAACGCGGCCGCCTCAGCCGCGCGGGTGTCGCCTATACCGCCTACGAGCGACTGGACGCCCAGGGACGCGAGGAATTGCTGGCGGCGCTATTCCTGCTGCACCTCCACCACAAGGGCAAGGACCTGCGTGACGCCCTGGTACGAGACAGGCTGGCCTACTTCGCCGACCGCGTCGCCACCGTGCCGGGGCTGCGCGATGCCATGAACGGCTTGTTGGCGGGCACCATGGAAATGGATGCCGCGCACCAGGCGGCCACGGCCTTCCTGCGCGCCCGCGGCATACCGGTTACCCCGCCCACCGCCATCGCGCTCAAGCGCCTGGCGTGGCGCGCGCGCCGCGTGCTGCACTGGCCCGCCGGCGACACCACCGCCGTGATCGGTCCGGACGGCAGCGGCAAAACCGCGTTGATGGACGGCATCGAATCCAGCCCGTCGGGCAAACGATTCCGCTTCAGGCGCTTCAAGCGCCTTTTCCGCAAGCCGCTGTTCTACTGGGGCAGCGAACCGCGCAACGTGCGCGACGAAAAACGGCTTTGGCTGATATTGCCCGTCGCGTGGGCGGCTTTTTCGCTCATGCAGCTCTTCACGGGCTGGCGCCGCCCGCTCATCCTCGATCGCTACTTCTACGACTACTTCGTACGCAACGTCCGCCTGAACAGCCAGGGCGATTTCCGCCGTATCGCGGCCTACGACCTGTGTACCGCGCTGGCGCCGCGCCCGCGGCGCCTGATCGTCGCGTCCTGCACCCCGGCCATCATCCACCAGCGCAAGCAGGAGATGTCGCAAGAGGCCATCGCGGCGCTGTACGAGATGTACCTGGACCAGGTGCGGCGCAGCCGCGTGCCATCGACCTTGTTCTGCTATACGGGCGCCCGGCCCGAGCTATCAGGCCGTCAGGTGCTGCATTTCCTTGGGAACCCATAGCCGGCTTGAACGATCGCGCAGCAAGCCCAGCGTTCTCTCGCGGAAGGCCTGTGCCTTCTGCCGGGCCGTCCAGTGCTCCAGCGGCGTGAACGTGCACCGGGCCCAGTACTTGAAGTCGAAGTGCCGCGTACCCAGCCCATCGACGAAAACCAGGTGCGCCCGCGCGGCGGCGCCCGCTTCCCGCACCAGGAAGTTATCGACGCCATAGTCGGCCAGGATCACGCCTGCGCGCGCCAGCCAGTCGGCGGCTTCGTAGATCAGCCCGACCGCTTCCAGTTCGGTGATCATGCCGCTGCGCAAGGCCCGCGACAAGGTCGGACAGGGCGTGCCGTCCGGCCGTTGGACCAGATCGACCACCAGGCCCCGGCCACGATCCGTCTGGACCCAGCCATGCACGCGTGGGATGTGAGGCCCCGCCACACCCAGGCGTTCCAGGTGCGTGCTGTAGTGCAGGTCGATGTCGTTCTGCGCCCGTTCGTGCTCCGGCTTGGCAACCTTGACGCCCAGCGCGCGATTCAAAGGATGCCGCCAGACTTCACGATCATGGCCGGCGCCGATTTTTTCGGTCAGAACGAGGACGACATCCTGCAAGGAGGGCGCGTCTGCCAGACACCCCGAAGGAAGTGTGCTCATGTAATTTTCGTCAAATTGATCTGATAATTTTGACGGCGTTCAGAGTTATATGACAATAGTCTTTCAGTATGCCGTCGCGGGACGACAACGGCAAAAGACTAAAGCCCATATAGATCAAAGACTTACCTGATAAAGCACTTTCAACGTCTCAGGTTCGACGAAATTTCGACGGGCAGCCTGCTATAGGGGACGCTTCGCGCCGGCGATACCGGGCCCGGATCCGCGCCCGTCCAGCAGCCCCCTCACCATCGAGACGATCAACGCGCAGGCGGGCGATAGCGTGCGCCGGGCGCGATGTACGACGCTGTAGGTCAACGCGTCCGTGCCGGGTAAGGCCACCGGCAGGGCCACCAGGCTGCCCTCGCGCAACTCGGCCGCAATGGCTTCCCGCGTACAGAACAGGACGACATCGCTGCCTTGCGCGACATCGCGCAGCGTCGCCACGCTGTCGCATTCGAAAGCGATGGGCAGATCGTCCGGGTCCGCCACCCTGTACAGACGCGACAGGTTGGCCCGTGCCCGCCGCGGCAAATGCGTCGCGGCAAGGCGATATTCCTGCATGCAGGTGCGCAACCGTCGGGAGGGAACGCCTAGCAGCGGATGCCCGGGACGCACAAACAATCCCCCATGCTGCGGCGGCAACGTATACACGGCGAAGTCCGCCGGCGGCGGCAGGCTATGCGTGACGGCAACGGCGAAGTCCAGCTTGTCCTGCTGCAGCTTGTCCAGCAACCGTTGCCAGCTTTCGATTTCGACATGGACGGCAAGCCCGGGATGCTCCCGGGCGATGCGGGTCAGCAGGGGGGAAAGGAACGTCGCTGCCGGAAACACCCCAACGCCCAGGCTCACCCGGCCGGATTCGTAGCCGCGCAGCCCGTCCGCCCGCCGCTGCAGCTCGGCCGTCTCGCCCATAATCCGGCGCGCGTGCGCCACCGCCATCTCGCCGGCCTGGGTCAGCGATACGCCGGACGCTGAACGGTCCAGCAGCACCAGGCCCAGCGTCTCTTCCAGGGACTGGATGCCCCGGCTCAGCGCCGATTGCGTCAGGTGCAGCCGCTGCGCCGCGCGGGAAAAATGCTTCTCCTCCGAAAGCACCAAAAGCTGCTGCAAACCGCGGATCGTAAGGCTCATGAGTTTTTCTCATCAGATAGCGCTCCAATATGCATTGGATGCGGCCGGTGCGGACGACTATAAATGGGCTCCGCGGCATTGGCCAACGGCTTGCCGCGCGCATTCCAACCGATAGAGCTGCCCCGCACGGAGGCGGCCACCCATGGAGGAGGCAATATGAATATCCGTTCATACCCGACGCGCCTGTCCGCGGCCGCGCTGCGCATGGTCTCCGCCGGCACCCTGGGCGCGGCGATGCTGGCCGGCGCGCCGGCGGCCGCCGCCGATCCGGCGGCCTGGCCGGCACCGGGCAAAACCATACGCGTCATCGTGCCCTTCCCCGCGGGTTCCGGCTCCGATTCCCTGGCGCGGCTGCTGGCATCCAAAGTCGCCGAGCAGACCGGGGCACCGGTCATCATCGACAACAAGCCTGGCGCCGGTACCGTGATCGGCGCGCAGGAGGTGGCCCGGGCCAATCCCGATGGCTATACCCTGCTCTATACGATCGTGGTCACCCACACGCAGAACCCGCATCTCTACAAGAAGCTGCCCTACGACCCGTTCAAGGACTTCACGCCTATCCTGCAGGTGGTCCGGTCCGCCACCGTGCTGGTCGCGTCGAAGAACACGCCATTCAATACCACCCGGGAGATGATCGCCTACGCCAAGGCCCATCCCGGGAAATTGAACTATGCGTCCTACAGTCCCGGCTCGACGTCGCACCTGAATGCCGAAATCCTCAAGATGCGCACCGGCACGGATATCGTCCACATCCCCTACAAAGGGACGGCGGACGCGTCCATGGCGCTGATCGCCGGGGACGTACAGATCTACTTCGACGGCACGGCGACCGCGGTGCAGAACGCGCAAGCCGGCAAGGTAAAAGTGCTCGGGCCGGCCTCCGACAAGCGCCTTAGCGTCATGCCGGATATGCCGACGCTCGAAGAGCAGGGTATCCCGGGCTTGAACATCGTCGGCTGGCAGGGCCTGTTCGCGCCCGGCAATGTCCCGCCCGCCCTCGCCGAACGCATCGCTTCGGTTTTCCGCCACGCGCTGGATACCCCCTCGGTCGTCCAGACCATCGTTTCCCAAGGCAACGAGCCCAGCGGCGCCGGCCCCGGCGAATTCGCCGCGATCGTGCGGCGCGACTACGACCGCTGGGGCGAGGTCATCCGCCGGACGGGCCTCTCGCTCGACTAATCATTCAGGAGACCCTCCATGCACGATATCGTTATCCGCGGCGCGTCGATCGTCGACGGCTCCGGACAACCCGCCCATACCGGCGACGTGGCCATCAGCCATGGCGTCATCGCGCAAGCCGGCGGGCACGCCGGCGCCGGGCGTCGCGAGATCGCGGCCGATGGCTGTCTCGTAACGCCGGGCTGGGTCGACATCCATACGCACTACGACGGCCAGGCCACCTGGGACCCCTACCTCAGCCCGTCCACATGGCACGGCGTGACGACGGCCATCATGGGCAACTGCGGCGTCGGCTTCGCGCCAGTGAAGCCAGACCGCCGCGACTGGCTGATCAAGGTGATGGAGGGCGTGGAAGACATCCCCGGTACCGTCCTGTCCGAAGGCATACAGTGGGATTGGGAGACCTTCCCGCAATACCTCGATGCGCTGGACCGCCGGCCGAAAGCACTGGATATCGGCGCGCAGATCCCGCACAGCGCGGTGCGCGCCTACGTGATGGGCGACCGTGGCGTTCACCACGACGAGGCGTCCCCGGAAGACTTGCTGGCCATGCGCAACGTCGTGCGCGAGGCCATGCAGGCCGGCGCGGTCGGCTTCTCGACATCGCGCACCTTTCTTCACAAGTATGACCAACGCAAGTATCCGCCCGGGACGTTCGCCACGGATGAAGAAATCAGTGCCCTGGGTTCCGTACTGGGTGAAGTCGGGCACGGCGTATTCCAGATGACGGCCAACCACCCCGCCATGGAAGCCGAGCTGCCATGGCTGGAACACCTGGCGCGATCCAACAAACTGCCGGTGCTTTTCAATCTGCAGCAGACCGACGGCGCGCCCGACGTCTGGAAACAGATCGTCCGCACGCTGGACCGCGCGCGTGACGAGAACGTGCCGCTCCTGGCCGGGATCAGCGGACGCCCCCTGGGGATTCTTTTCTCCTGGCAAAGCAGCCTGCACCCCTTCATCGCGCATCCGACCTACATGGCGCTGCAGGACCTGCCGTTCGAGCAGCAGCTCCAACGCCTGCGCGACCCCGCGGTGCGCACGCGCATCATGCAGGAAGAGCGGGGCCTGCTCGATCGCCGCGCCCAAACGCTGTTCAACAGCTTCCACAAGATCTATCGGCTGGGCAGGAACCCGGACTACGAGCCCCATCCCGAGCAGAGCGTCGCGGCCATGGCAGCGCGCGAGGGCCGCCCGCCCCTGGAGGTCGTGTACGACCTGATGCTGGAAAACGACGGCAAGGCGATTCTCTACTATCCGTCGTTCAATTATTCGTACGAGAACCTCGATCACCTGCATCAATTGATGCAGCACCCCAATACCGTCAACAGCCTGTCGGACGGCGGCGCCCATTGCGGCTATATCTGCGACGTCAGCTTGCCCAGCTTCATGCTGAGCTTCTGGACGCGCGACCGGACGCGGGGCCCGCGGCTGCCGCTGGAGCATATCGTCAAGCGCCAGACCGCCGACACGGCCAGCGTCTACCGCTTGAACGATCGCGGCATGGTGCGCGCCGGCTACAAGGCCGACATCAATATCATCGACCCCGCGGCGATTGCCGTGCATTGCCCCGAAATGGTTTTCGACCTGCCCGGCGGCGGCCGGCGCCTGGTCCAGCGTGCGGACGGCTATATCGCAACCCTGGTCGATGGCCAACCGATTTTCGAATCGGGCGAGGCCACCGGCGCCCTGCCCGGCAAGCTCCTGCGCGGCGCCAAGGTTCGCCATGGACGCTAGGCCGCAAGCGGCGCCGCCCCGCGCGGTGGACGAAGTCCAGCTGGACAGCTTGTTTCGCGCTGCGCGCTCCACGCGGGAATGGCAGGATCGCGCGGTACCCCACGCACGGCTCGAGCAGCTCTACGATCTGATGCGCATGGGCCCCACGGCAGCCAACTGCCAACCCACGCGGATCGTCTTCGTCGCCAGCCAGGCGGCCAGGCAAAAACTGCTGCCGCTGATGGACGAAGGCAATATCGAATCCACGCGCCGCGCGCCCGTGACGGCCATCGTCGGCTACGACCTGCGCTTCCACGAGCACCTGGCCAGGCTATACGCCCACCAGCCCGACGCGGCCTCCTGGTTCAACGGCTCGCCGGCAGTGGCTCGCGAAGCGGCCCTGCGCAACGGCAGCCTGCAGGGCGGCTACTTCATCATGGCGGCCCGCGCCCTCGGATTGGATTGCGGCCCCATGGGCGGCTTCGACGCACCCGCGGTGGCACAGTCCTTCTTTCCCGGGAGACCGGTCGAAGTCAACTTCCTGTGCAACCTCGGCTATGGCCTGCCCTGCCGCCACCCGCGGCTGCCCAGGCTGGATTTCGAGGAAGCCTGCGCCATCGTATAGCCGGGCTTTGCCGCCCCCTCGCCGCAGGGCGCGGCGCACCGGGCCTCAAGCCTTCAGATCGATCTCGAGCCGGATCGCGTCGCCGCGATAGATCACCTCCGCGTAATAGATGACCTCGCCCGCCGCGTCGTGGAAGATGCGTGCCACATGCGCCACCGGCGCATCCTTGGCGATGTGCAGCAGCGACGCGGTCTCGGCGTCCGCCGTGCCGATGGTCAAGGTCTGGTGCGCACGCGCGATCTGCACCCCCGGCAGCTCCAGCATGACCGGTATCACTGCGCGCGAGCGGAATTTCTCCGGCGCCAGGGTGAAAACCGATTGCGCCACATACAGCGCGATCACGCAGTACGCGCGGCCATCGTTCATATGCAGGCGGCGCATGTAGGCGTAGCCCTCTTCCCGGCCGCCGCCCACCGGCAGGGGACGTGGGGTTTCATCGATGGCCAGGATCACCGGCGCCAGGCTGCGGTAGGTATCCCCCAATTCACGCAAAGAGCTTTCCAGCGGCGCGGTACGGATGGGTCGTACGGTCTCGGCCACGAATGTCCCCTGGCCGCGATGACTGGCCAGCAACCCTTCGGCAACCAGCAGTTGCACGGCCTGCCGGGCAGTAAGCCGGGCGACATCGAAAGTCTCCGCCAACTGCTGCAGCGAAGGCAGGGCGTGGCCCGCGGGCCACTCGCCTTTTTCGATGCGGCGGCGCAATTGGTCCGCGACGGCAACGTAGCGTGGAATCGGCCCGGCCGGAAGTGTTTGACGGTGTACAGACATATATAAGTCTAGTATTATGTACTTTTAGATTTCATGGCGGTGATTTTGCGCCATTTTTATTCGGCCGATGTCTTCCGGCACGGATTGTTTCAATCGTCCGTCCATCGACCGCGCTTCATTCAGGATCAACCTGCCGCACATGATTCAAGACCATCCCTTCCAAGTCGCCAAGCTGGAAACCTTCGTTCTGCGCGTGCCCGCGGATCCTCCGGTGCGCACCTCTTTCGGCATCATGCATGATCGCCCCGCGGTCCTGGTGCGCGTCACCGATACCGAAGGACATCATGGCTGGGGAGAAGTATGGTGCAATTTCCCGGCCGTCGGCGCCGAACACCGCGCGCGTCTGGTCGACACCTGCATACGCCCGCTGCTGTGCGGCCGTACCTGGTCGACGCCGGTCGAATGCTTCCAGTCGCTGAGCGACAGCGTGCGCATTTTAGCGATCCAGTCCGGCGAACCGGGCCCGCTCGCGCATGCCATCGCGGGCGTGGACACGGCGATCTGGGACATGGTGGCGCGCCGCGCGGGGCTACCTTTATGGAAGCTGCTCGATCCGCAAGGCGGCGCGACGATCTCGGTGTATACCTCCGGCATCAATCCGGAGCACCCGGAGCGAGTCGCCGAAGCCAAGGCGCGTGAAGGCTATACCGCGTTCAAGTTGAAGGTGGGCTTCGGCGACCGGCGCGATGAAGACAATGTTCGCGCACTGCGCGATGCCATGGGACCGGATGCCACCCTGATGGTCGACGCCAACCAGGCATGGACGCAGCCGCAGGCCGAAACGATGGCGCAAAAGCTGGCCGCCTATCGCCTGGAATGGCTGGAAGAACCCCTGCCCGCGGATACGCCTTGGGACACCTGGCGCGCCTTGACCGATAAAGTGCCCCTGCGCATCGCCGCCGGCGAAAACCTGCGCGGCGCCGATGCCTTCGATGCGGGCATGGAGCAAGGGGGATTGGCGGTCATCCAGCCGGACCTCGGCAAATGGGGTGGCTTCAGCGCCTGCCTGCCCGTGGCCCGCGCTGTCCTGAAACAGAATCGCTGGTTCTGCCCGCATTGGCTGGGCGGGGGCGTCGGCTTGACCGCCTCCATGCATCTGAAGGCTGCGGTTGGCGGGCCGGGCTATGTGGAAGTGGACTCCAATACCAACCCGCTGCGCGATCTGCTGATGCCGGAAGGGCATGGCGTGAAGAACGGCAAGGTGACATTGCCGGACACCCCCGGACTGGGGGTCGCGCCGCCGCTGGATCGGCTGGCGCCCTACGTCGCCGCGGCGTACGGGGCCTGACACCATGAGCGCGCAAAAGATCGTCATTTCGGAATTCATGGACGAAGGCGCCGTACAGCGCCTTTCCGCCACATTCCACACCACCTACCAGCCCGACCTGTGCGCGCGGCCGGACGAACTGGCCGCGCTGCTCGCCGATGCGGACGCACTGATCGTCCGCAACCGCACGCAGGTCAATGCGGCGCTGCTGGCCGGGCAAACCCGCCTGAAGGCGGTCGGCCGCCTGGGCGTAGGCCTGGAAAATATCGATCTGGATCACTGCCGGCAACAGGGCATCGATGTATTCCCCGCGGTCGGCGCGAATGCCGGCGCCGTCGCCGAATACGTCGTCTGCACCGCCATGATGCTGCTGCGCGGCGACGCCTACCTTTCCACCGACGAGGTCGCCCGGGGCGCATGGCCGCGCGCGCGCCTGGTCGCGGGCCGGGAAATCGCCGGCAAGACGCTGGGCATCGTCGGCCTGGGCTCGGTGGGCCGGATCGCCGCCGCGCTGGCGCGCGCGGTGGGCATGCGGGTATGCGCCCATGATGCCGCCCTGGACGCCGCGCATGACGCATGGCGGGACGTCATCCGCCATGCCGACCTCGACACCTTGATGCGCGAAAGCGATGTCGTGTCCGTGCACGTGCCGCTGATGGATGCGACGCGCGACCTGATCGACGCCCGCCGCCTGGCCTTGATGCCGCGCCACGCCATATTGATCAATGTCGCTCGCGGCGGTGTCGTCAATGAAGCCGCACTGGCCGAAACGCTGCGCCGCGGCGGCATCGCCGGCGCGGCCGTCGACGTTTTCGAAAGCGAACCCTTGCCCGCGGACTCGGTTTTCGCGGGCATACCCAACTTGGTCCTGACGCCCCATATCGCGGGCGTCACGGCCGAGTCCAACGTACGAGTGTCATACGCCGTCGCGGACGCCATCGCGCAAAGACTGCGCGCATAGGCCGACCGGCATCCAGAGAGGAGATGTACAAAATGAAGATTGCTGCATGGTTTGCCAGTTGCCTGTTGGCCCTGGGCGCGATTTCCGGTGCCCAGGCTGCCGACTGGCCGGATAAGCCGGTCAACGTGATCGTGCCCTACCCGGCCGGTGGCGGTGTGGATCCCGTCGCCCGCCTGATCGGCCAGAAGCTATCCGAACGCTGGGGCCAACCGGTCATCGTGCAGAACAAGGCTGGCGCCAGCGGTTCCATCGGCGCGGCCTATGTCGCGAGGTCGAAGCCCGATGGACTGACCATCATGATGTCGGCGACTGCCGAAGTGGTGATCAACCAGTACATCATGCAGCAGATGCCCTACGACCCGGAGAAGGATCTGGTGCCGGTCACCCTGGCGGTGCGTCTGCCGTTCGTCCTGGTAACGCAACCCAAAGCGCCCTACTCCAACGTGGCGGAACTGCTGGCTTACGCCAAAAAGCATCCCGGCGCCCTGACCTACGCATCCTCGGGCAACGGCACGCCGCAGCATCTTGCCGCGGTCCTGCTGGAACAGCTGGGCGGCGTGAAGCTGACGCACATTCCCTACAAGGGCGTGGCGCCTTCCATCAGCGCGCTGCTGGCCGGCGAAGTGAACATCGGTTTCGTCGGTTTGCCCACCGGCCTGCCGCACATCCAATCCGGCCAGTTGAAGGCTTTGGCGGTGTCGGGCTCCAAGGCGGCGGCCGCGGCGCCGGACATTCCCACCGTTGCCCAGACACCGGGGCTGCAGAAGTTCGACCTGACCCAATGGTTTGGCGTGTTCGTGCCGGCGGGTACGCCGGATGACGTCGTCCAGCGCATCCAACAGGACGTCGCCGCGGTGCTGCAGATGCCGGACGTGCGCAAGGTACTGGTCGCCCAGGGCGCGGAACCCAGCGGCATGCCCACCGCGGATTTCCGCGCCTTCGTGGAAAAGGAACGCAAGAAATTCGCGGATATCGTGAAGGCGGGCAATCTATAGGCGTCCCGGCACTTATCCTGGGCGCTTCCGGCCGGTTCGGTTTCGCCCCTCGGGCGCTACGGGCGAGCTGTCAGAACTCTTCCAGAAACCGCATGCGGAACCGGCGGCCTTTAATATTGCTGTTCGAGATCCGCCCAAACGCCTGCTTGGCGATCCGGCGGTCCAAGGCCACATAGGCGTTGAACTCGGTGATGTTGATCTTGCCGACCTGCTCGCGCGTCAGGCCGCCATCGCCGGTCAGCGCGCCCAGCAGGTCGCCGGGACGCAGCTTGTCTTTCTTGCCACCCTGGATGCTCAAGGTGACCATGGGCGCGTGCAAGGGGCGATCGGATCCCGGCCGCAGCGACTTCAGATCGGCCCATTTCAACGGCGCGCCCTGGTATTGCTCTATCAGGGTGGCCCACCGCATTTCCTCGGGCGATACCAGGCTCAGCGCCAGCCCCTTCTGCTCGCCACGGCCGCTACGGCCGATGCGGTGGACATGAACCTCGGTATCCTTGGTCACGTCCACATTGATGACGGCGCCCAGATTCTGGATATCCAGCCCGCGAGCCGCCACATCGGTCGCCACCAGAACGGCGCAGCTCTGGTTGGCGAACTGGATCAGGATTTCATCGCGATCCCGCTGTTCCAGGTCACCGTTCAGCGCCTGCGCGCTGATCCCTTTTGTCCGCAGGCGTTCCACCAAGTCGTGGCTGCGCACCTTGGTATTGCAGAATGCCAGCGTGGACACCGGCTGATAATGCGCCAGCAACGCGGCCACGGCGTCCAGCCTTGCGCCTTCATCGACCTCGTAGAAAACCTGCTCGATGCGGCTGCCATCATGCTGGGACTCGACCTTGATCTCCGCCGGGTTGCGCAGGAAACGGGCGCTTAGCTTGCGGATGTTGTCGGGATAGGTCGCCGAAAACAGCAGCGTCTGGCGCTTGGCGGGACAATGCGCGGCGATCGCCACGATGTCATCGTAGAAACCCATATCCACCATGCGATCGGCCTCGTCCAGCACCAGCGTATTCAAGCCGGACAAATCCAGGCTGCCACGCTCCAGGTGGTCCTGGACGCGGCCCGGCGTACCCACCACCAGATGGGCGCCGCGGGCAAGCGACTCCGCCTGCGGGCGCGCGGCCGCGCCGCCGCAAAGCGTCAGCACCTTCACATTGGGAATCAACCGGGCCAGCCGGCGCAGTTCCTGCGCGACCTGGTCGGCCAGCTCGCGCGTAGGGCACAACACCAGCGCTTGCGGCGCCAGGCGGCCGACGTCCAGGTTCTGCAGCACGCCCAGGCCGAACGCCGCCGTCTTGCCGCTACCTGTCTTGGCTTGGGCGATCAGGTCGCGTCCTTCCAGGACAAGCGGCAGGCTCTGCGCCTGGATGGGCGTCATCTGCGTGAAACCCAGGCCTTGAAGGTTCTCCAGCAAGGAGGGGGCAAGGGGCAATGACGAGAAGGGAGGGTTGGTCACGATGGGGCGCTGCGCGGAAGGCGTTGGACTGCGTAGACCGACAGTGTATGCCTTCGCGCTATTTCCCCAAGCCCGACGCTCCCTCGAAAGCCCGCACGGGCTAATCGCGCCGGCTCAGTGCACGCCGGATCCGATTCGGCGCCACCGTCGTACGCGGCACCTTGAACGGAAACCAGCCGCGCACATCCTCGTCCAGCCCGATGCCGTGCATGTAGTTGTAGATCGCCTTCTTCAGCCCTTTGCCCAGGCTGTCGTGATCCACGCCCGTGGGATCATGAAACCCGATATCGTTCTTCGCGAACGAAACCGGCGGCAGGGGCTGCAGCGTCACGCCGTATTCCTCGGGGTTCTTCCCGACCGGCGAATGCACCGTACAGGCAAAGCGGTGGAAAAAGCCGCTCTGGATGCAGTCGTTCTCGAACAGCTGCCGCACGTACTCCAGGGCATCGACGGTATCCTGCACCGTCTGCGTAGGAAAGCCGTACATCAGATAGGCATGCACCAGGATGCCGGCATCCGTGAACGCGCGCGTCACCCGCGCCACCTGGTCGACGGACACGCCCTTCTTCATCAGGTTCAACAGGCGGTCCGACGCCACCTCCAGCCCGCCGGACACGGCGATGCACCCGCTATCGGCCAGCAGCTCGCACAGCTCCGGCGTGAACGTCTTTTCGAAGCGGATGTTGCCCCACCACGAAATACCGGCGTTGCGCTCGATCAGTTCGGTCGCCAACGCCTTCAGCGATTTGGGCGGCGCGGCCTCGTCCACGAAGTGGAACCCCGTCTGCCCCGTCTCGCGCACGATGGCCTCGATGCGATCCGCCAGCACGGCGGCCGACGCGCCTTCGTAACGGCCGATATAGTCCAGGCTGACATCGCAGAAGCTGCACTTCTTCCAATAGCAGCCGTGCGCCACCGTCAGCTTGTTCCAACGGCCGTCGCTCCACAGCCGGTGCATCGGGTTCAGCATGTCCAGCAGCGACAGATAGCGATCCAGCGGCAGCCCGTCCCACGTGGGCGTTCCCACCTCCGCGAAGGCAATGTCGGGCTCCACCATATTCACGTACCGCACCGCGCCCGTATCGGCATCGCCCACAAAGGTACGCACCAGGCGCTGGCGCGAACGCTTGCCCTGCACATGCTCCAGCAAAGCCAGCAAGGGGCGCTCGCCGGCATCCAGCGTGACGTAGTCGAAGTAATCGAACACGCGCGGGTCCTGCAGCTCGCGCAGTTCGGTATTGACGAAGCCGCCGCCCAGCACCGTCACGATGCGCGGATCCTGCGCCTTGATGGTTTGCGCGATACGGAATGCCGCGTACACCGCGCCCGGGAATGGCACCGACAACAGCACCATCGTCGGCGCATGGCGCGCCAGCGCTTCCAACGTCAGCTCGCGCAGCGTATCGTCCACCAGGTTGGGCGGCGCGGCCAGCGCCTGGGCCAGGGGATCGAAGGTAGGCTGGCTGCCGGCCAATGACTCCGCATAACGCACGAACTCGAATCGCGAATCGACCGCGTCGCGCACCACATCGGCCAGATCGTTCAGGTACAGCGTCGCCAGATGCTTGGCACGATCATGCAAGCCCAGCGCGCCGAACGCCCAGCCCAGCGGATCGCCGCCCTCTTCGTCCACATACACGTCCAGGGCGCTGAAACGCGGCCCCTCGGGCAGGAAATTGCGGCCCACGATACGGTGCGCCAGCGTCGAATCGCGTCCCTGCAGAAAGGCAATCACCGGCCCTATCGTCGCCAGATAGCGCGCCCGCTGCGCCGCGAAGGCCTGGATCGCGGGACTATGCTCGCGCGCCGGCATCGCATCGACGCGCGCGCCGATCGCGCGCAGGCCGTCGACCGACAGCAGCCGCAACACCAGCGCCAGCGCCAGGTCCTCCTGGAACGACGCCACCCCGCGCGACCGCAGAAAGCCGGTCAGGTAGGCAGTGGACGGATAAGGCGTATTCAGCTGCGTCATCGGCGGGATGACGGACAGCACGCGTGGGGATGGAAAGGACATGGGCCCTGGCGGGTTGGCCGGCGAGAGAAGACGAGGGGTGATTATAGGGAGCCGGTCATACCCCCTGCCCGCGAGCCTGCCGATGGGCGCAATAACAAACCCCCAGCGAGCGCCAGGCTGGCTGGGGGTTCCTACAGACACATAAGGTCGGGCCTAGAACGGAATATCGTCATCCATATCCGTCAGATTCGCGGCCCCGCCACCCGCCGGCTGACTCGCCGGGCGTTGCGGTGCGGGGCGCTGGGCCTGCTGGCGCGGCTGGCGCTGTTGCGGCGCTTCGTCGTAACCGCCGCCGCCACCGCCATAGCCGCCACCCTCGCCGCCGCCTTCGCGGCCGCCCAGCATCTGCATCTGGTCGGCGACGATTTCGGTGCTGTAGCGGTCAGCGCCGGTATCCTTGTCCTGCCATTTGCGCGTCTTCAGGCGGCCTTCGATGTAGACCGAGCGGCCCTTCTTCAGGTATTCGCCGGCGATCTCGGCCAGGCGGTTGTACATCACGACGCGGTGCCATTCGGTTTCTTCCCGCTTCTCGCCGGAATTCTTGTCCTTCCACTGCGACGTGGTGGCGACGGACAGGTTGCAGATGGCGCTGCCTTCGGGGCTGTAGCGCACTTCGGGATCGCGCCCGAGGTTGCCGACGAGGATGACTTTGTTGACAGATGCCATGTGCTGATTTCCCTAAGCTGCCGGGACTCGGATTGGTCCCTGGCAAGATGACTTCGTTTGGATGCGCGCAGCGCCGGATAGGATCAGGGCCATCCCGCGCGCCGCCTTGGCGGGCCGGGATCGGAACGTCGGAAAGGACGCGCTGTCCGGCCTTGGCTGCGATACGGCAAGCTTACCGCACCTGCGGGCCGGAATTTTACTGATGGCTGACAAAAACGACGCGGTGCCCCGCGCCCTCAGGCCAGCGGCTTCAATCCCCAGCTGACCGCCAGCCAGGCCACGGACAACCCGGCCACCGCCAGGAAAACCGCCCCCGGCCCCGAGTGGGACGCCAGTAAGCCCCCCACGGCGCCGCCGCAGAACAGGCCAGCGGCCTGCGAGGTGTTGTAGAACCCCAGCGCCAGCCCCTTGTACGCGGCCGGCGCGACACGCGACACCAGCGACGGCTGCAGGGCTTCCAGCACGTTGAACATCACGAAAAACAAGGTCAGCAGCGCCAGCATGGCGTGGAAACTGCCCTTGCCCCAGTCCATCAGCCCCAGCACCACGACCAGGCCGCCCACCGCCCCGATCAGGGCGGTGCGGTGCGCGCGGTGCCTTTCGGCCAGGAAGACCACCGGCACCATCAGCACGAACGACACCAGGATGACCGGCAGATAGACCTCCCAAAGGTCGTGCACATCCAGTCCGTCCAGCCTGGCCAGCAGGGAGGGCACGACGACGAACAAGGACACCTGGATGAGGTGCAGGCAGAACACGCCGAAATTCAGCCGCAGCAGGTCGCCGTGCAGGAAGACCTGCGACGGTTTGGCCCCCCGCATGGTGCGGTTGCTGCTCAAGGGCACCACCGGCACCCACCAGCGCGCCACGGCGAAGCTGAGCACGCCCAGGCAGGTGATCGTCCAGAACAGCCCCGGCAAGCCCCACCAGCCCACCAGCAGCGGCGCGGCGATCAGGGACACCGCGAAGGAAACACCGATGGAGGCCCCCACCATCGCCATGGCGCGGGTGCGCACCTCATCGCGGGTGGCATCGGCGAGCCAGGCCGTAATGGCGGCGGAGATGGCCCCCGCGCCCTGGATCGCGCGGCCGATGGTGATCCAGAAAACATTGGGGGACAGGGCGCATACGACGCTGCCGATCACGAACAGCGCCAGGCCCAGCAGCACCACGGGACGGCGGCCCCAGCGGTCGGAAGCCAGGCCGAAGGGGATCTGCAGGATCGCCTGCGTCAGCCCGTAGATGCCCATCGCCAGGCCGACCCTGGCCGGGTCCGTACCGCCCGGCAAGCCGCGCGCGGCGACGGCGAACACTGGCAAAAGCAGGAACAGGCCCAACATACGACAGGCAAAAAGCCCAGCCAGGGCGATGCTGGTACGTCGTTCGGAAGGGGTCAGCTGAAGTCGGGGACGTGACGGCATTCGAGGAGTCGTGGGATGGCGGGGTTCGCCAATGGCCTGGCACGACCCCGAACAAGGACGAGTTCGGCGCGCTATAGTACCAAGTTGGCCTTTGAAACTGCTTAAACCCGATGGACGCGATACGCATTCGGGGTGCACGCACCCATAACCTGAAGAATGTCTCGCTGGATCTGCCTCGGCAGAAACTGGTGGTGATGACGGGTCTGTCCGGTTCGGGCAAATCTTCGCTCGCGTTCGACACACTATACGCGGAGGGCCAGCGGCGATACGTTGAAAGCCTTTCGGCCTACGCGCGGCAGTTCCTGCAACTCATGGACAAGCCGGATGTCGATCTGATAGAGGGCCTGTCCCCGGCGATTTCCATCGAGCAGAAGGCGGCCGGCCACAACCCGCGTTCGACGGTCGGCACCATCACGGAAATCCACGATTACCTGCGGCTGCTGTTCGCCCGCGTGGGCACCCCGTATTGCCCCGATCACGGCTTGCCGCTGCAGGCGCAAAGCGTCAGCCAGATGGTCGACACCGTGCTGGGCTGGCAGGCCGATACGCGGCTGGCGATACTCGCACCGGTCGCCCGCGCGCGCAAAGGCAGCTTCGAGGACGAGGTCGCCAGCCTGCAGGCGCAGGGCTATGTGCGGCTGCGCGTGGACGGGCAAATGGTCGAAATCGACAGCATGCCGCCCCTGAAGAAAACGGAAAAACACGACATCGACGTCGTGATCGACCGCCTGCGCGTGAAAACCGAAAGCGGGCAGCGCCTGGCGGAAAGCTTCGAAACCGCGCTGGCGCTGGCCGACGGCCGCGTCGTGGCGCTGAATATGGACAACGAGCGCGAACATGTGTTTTCCAGCCGCTATGCCTGCCCGGTATGCAGCCACAGCCTGCCGGAACTGGAACCGCGCCTGTTCAGCTTCAACAATCCGATGGGTGCCTGTCCCTCGTGCGACGGCATCGGCCAGGTCGGTTTTTTCGATCCCAAGCGGGTGGTGGCGTTTCCGGAACTCAGCCTGGCGGCGGGCGCCATCCGTGGCTGGGACCGGCGCAACGCCTTCACGCATTCGCTGCTCACCAGCCTGGCGGCGCATTACGAATTCGATATCGAGGCGCCGTTCGAAAGCCTGCCCGACGCCGTGCGCGACAAGGTGCTGTACGGCTCCGGCGACGAGGAAATCGCTTTCGTCTATCTGAACGAGAAAGGCCGCAGCACGGTCAAGCGGCATGTGTTCGAAGGCGTCATCCCCAATCTGGAACGGCGCTGGAAGGAAACCGATTCCGCCACGGTGCGCGAAGAACTGGGCAAATACCGCAACATCAAGGTATGCCCGGACTGCCACGGATCGCGCCTGCGCGCGGAAGCGCGGCACGTACTGATCGGCGACGAAAAGCGCGACGCCAGCGAACGCCGCGGCCTGGCCATCTACGAAGTGGAAGGCATGCCGCTGTCCGAATGCCTGCGCTGGTTCCAGGAACTTTCGCTGACGGGCGCCAAACAGGAAATCGCGCAACGCATCGTGCGCGAGATCGAGGCGCGCTTGAGCTTCCTCAACAACGTGGGCCTGAACTACCTGTCGCTGGACCGCAGCGCGGACACCATATCGGGCGGCGAGGCCCAACGCATCCGGCTGGCCAGCCAGATCGGTTCGGGCCTGACGGGCGTCATGTACGTGCTGGACGAGCCCTCCATCGGCCTGCACCAGCGCGACAACGACCGGCTCATCGGTACCCTGCAGCATTTGCGCGACCTGGGCAACAGCGTGATCGTGGTGGAACACGACGAGGACATGATCCGCTCCGCCGACTGGGTGGTGGATATGGGTCCTGGCGCCGGCGAACACGGCGGCCAGGTCGTGGCGCAGGGCACGCCCGCGCAGGTGGAGGACGACGCACAATCGCTGACGGGGCAATACCTCAGCGGGCGCCGCGCCATCCAGGTGCCGCAGCGCCGTCCGGTGGACGACGGATTGCCCTGGCTGGTGGTGGCGGGCGCCAGCGGCAACAACCTGAAGGACGTGGACCTGCGCGTGCCCGCCGGCCGGCTGGTCTGCGTGACCGGCGTATCCGGCTCGGGCAAATCCACGCTGATCAACGACACGCTGGCGGTGGCGGTGTCGCGCCAGCTGCATCACGCGCAGACCGAACCGGCACCCTTCGTCTCCCTGGAGGGCCTGGAACACTTCGACAAGATCATCAGCGTCGACCAAAGTCCCATCGGCCGCACGCCGCGCAGCAACCCGGCGACCTACACCGGGCTGTTCACGCCCATCCGCGAACTGTTCGCCGGGGTCCCGGAAGCGCGCGCGCGCGGCTACGACCCGGGCCGCTTCAGCTTCAACGTCAAGGGCGGCCGCTGCGAGGCCTGCCAGGGCGACGGCGTGGTCAAGGTGGAAATGCACTTCCTGCCCGACATGTACGTGCCCTGCGACGTCTGCCAGGGCAAGCGCTACAACCGCGAAACCCTGGAGATCCGCTACCGGGGGCGCAATGTCAGCGAAGTGCTGGACCTGACGGTGGAACAGGCGCTGGAATATTTCGACTCGGTGCCGGCCATCTCGCGCAAGCTCCACACGCTGATGGACGTCGGGCTCTCCTACCTGCGCCTGGGCCAGAGCGCGACCACGCTGTCCGGCGGCGAAGCCCAGCGTGTCAAGCTGTCGCAGGAGCTGTCGCGACGCAGCACCGGACGCACGCTGTATATCCTGGACGAGCCGACGACCGGGCTGCATTTCCATGACATCGAACTGCTGCTGAAGGTATTGAACCAGCTGGTCGATGCCGGCAACACGGTACTGGTCATCGAGCACAACCTGGACGTCATCAAGACCGCGGACTGGATCATCGATATGGGTCCCGAAGGCGGCGACGGCGGCGGCCGCGTGGTGGCCCAGGGCACGCCGGAATCCGTCGCCGAGGCCCCGGACAGCCATACGGGCCATTACCTGCGGCGCGTGCTGGACGTCGCGCGGGCCACACCGCCTGCCGCGACGCCGCTGCGCAGGAAAGCCAAGTAGACTTCCAATCACCGGGCAAAGCCGTGTCGCGTCCTGCCCCGGCGCGCCGGACGCGGCGCCGCGAACGATCGCGGCGCTTGCCGGACCGACGCGGGTTTCCCAGAACGTTCCGTGCGGGCGGACACGTCGCTGCAAACAAGCCGGACTATCCTGGAGCGCCTATGTACACCCTTCTGATCGGCAATAAAAACTATTCGTCGTGGTCGCTGCGGCCCTGGCTCGCGCTCAGCGCGGCCGGCATTCCGTTCAAGGAAGAAAAGCTGGCGCTGTTCACGCCGGAATTCGCGGCGCGCCTGGCCCCCATTACCCCGGCCGGCACGGTGCCCGTGCTGCTGGACGGCGACTTCGCGATCTGGGATTCGCTGGCCATCTGCGAATACGTGGCGGAACGCCATCCGCAGGCGCGGCTGTGGCCCGCCGACCAAAAGGCCCGGGCCCGCGCGCGCGCGCTGGCGGCCCACATGCACAGCGGCTTCGGCGACCTGCGCAACGTCCTGCCCATGAACATCGAGGCGCTGCTGCCCGGGGTGACCATCACACCGGCGGCGCAACAGGACATCTCGCGCGTACAGGCCATCTGGCAGGACACCCGGGCGGAATACGGCAAGGGCGGCCCCTTCCTGTTCGGCGGTTTCACCATCGCCGACGCCTTCTTCGCGCCGGTCGTCTCGCGCTTCATCACCTACGGTGTCACGGCGGCCGCGGGGCCGGTGCGGGAATACATGGACGCCGTGCTGTCCCTGCCCGCCATGCAGGCATGGATACGCGAGGCAAAGGCGGAAGGGCTGTTCGTGCCGCAGGACGAACCCTACCGCACGCAGCGGTAGGCCAGGCGCCCGCACCGGCGGGTGGATGATCGCGGCGGCAACACGCCGCCGGTCGGTCGGATGTCGAAATCCGGTCGAACCGATCGTCGTCATGGAAGCGCGCGCGGTTTACCGGGCAGCGCCTTGCCATCGATCCACCGTGCCGGGCCGGCACACGGTGCGCAATACAACAGGAGAAAATCCATGACACACGGCATCGAAGGCCGTAAACGCTGGTACGCCCTGACAGTGCTATGCCTGGGAGTACTGATGATCGTGCTGGATACGACCATCGTGAACGTGGCGCTGCCATCCATCCGCGCCGATTTGAAATTCACGGAAACCTCGCTGGTATGGGTGGTCAACGCCTATATGCTGACCTTCGGCGGTTTCCTCCTGCTGGGCGGACGCCTGGGCGACCTGTACGGACACCGGCGCATGTTCCTGGCCGGCCTGGCATTCTTTACGGTAGCCTCGCTGGCCTGCGGCATGGCGCACACGCGCGAATTCCTGATCGGCGCGCGCGCCGTGCAGGGATTGGGCGGCGCGGTCGTGTCGGCCGTCTCCCTCTCGCTGGTGATGAACCTGTTCACCGAACCGGCGGAGCGCGCCAAGGCCATGGGGATCTACGGATTCGTCTGCGCCGGCGGCGGCAGCATCGGCGTGCTGCTGGGCGGACTGCTCACATCCACCCTCAGCTGGCATTGGATCTTCCTGGTCAACCTGCCTATCGGCGTGGCGGTGTACGCCCTGTGCCTGGCGCTGATTCCGCGCGGCCGCGGCCTGGCCGCCGAAGGTCCGCTGGACATCGGCGGCGCGGTCACCATCACGGCGGCCCTGATGCTGGCGGTCTATGCCGTCGTCAACGGCAACACGGCGGGATGGAGCTCCCCGCAATCCGTCACCATGCTGGCATCGGCCGTGGTCCTGCTGGCGCTGTTCCTCGTCATCGAATCCCGCGTGCGCGCGCCGCTGGTGCCGCTGCGCCTGTTCCGCCTGCGCAACCTGGCAATTTCCAACATCGTCGGCGTGCTGTGGGCGGCCGCGATGTTCGCCTGGTTTTTTATCTCCGCGCTGTATCTGCAATTGGTACTGGGCTACGACGCCATGAAGGTCGGCCTGTCCTTCCTGCCGGCCAATCTCATCATGGCGGCGTTCTCACTGGGGCTGTCGGCACGGCTGGTCATGCGCTTCGGCATACGGGCGCCGCTGGGCATCGGCCTGCTGATCGCCGCCGCCGGCCTGGTGCTGTTCGGCTACGCTCCCGCGCAGGGCAGTTTCGTCCTGCACGTGCTGCCGGGGATGCTGTTGCTGGGCCTGGGCGCGGGCATCGCCTTCAACCCCGTTCTGCTGGCGGCGATGAGCGATGTGCGGCCCAGCGAATCCGGCCTGGCGTCGGGCATCGTGAATACCTCTTTCATGATGGGTGGATCGCTGGGCCTGGCAGTGCTGGTCAGCCTGGCCGCGGCACGCACCGGCATGGCGGAAGCCGCGGGCACGGCCCCGGCCATCGCGCTGAACCAGGGATACCAGCTCGCCTTCCTGTGCGGCGCGGCCTTCGCGCTGGCCGCCGCGATCCTGGGCGGATGCTGGCTGCGCACGCGCCTGCAGGCGGATCACGGCGAACATGCGGAGCACAGAGAGCACGGGGAACACGATCGCCAGCCCGGCCGCCACGAGGAACGCGGCGCCCACGGTTCGGCTGAGGAAACGGTGCCGCAGGGGTCCGGCTCACCTCGCTGAAGGACCCGGAATGCATCGCCAGCGCGCCGACAGCAGCATCGAGGCGCGGGAGCCGACGCGGGCCCGTGCGCGGATATCCTCGCACGGCACCAGGCATCGGTCCCAGCGACGCCTCTCGCGCCCCCATGGGTTCACGACATATCGAACAGGCGCTTGTGCTCGCGCATGGCGTAGCGGTCCGTCATGCCCGCGATGTAGTCGGCGATCGCCCGGGCCTGCCCGTCGCGCCGTTGGTAATCGGGCGGCAGCAAACGGGGATCCGACAAAAACGCGGTGAACAGGTCCCGCACGATGCGCCGCGCCTTGGAGGTCATGCGCATCACGCGGAAATGCCGGTACAGGTTTTCGAACAGGAAGCGCTTCAACTCGTCCGCTTCGGCGCGGGTCTCTTCGGAGAATCCCACCAGCGCCGGCGCCTCGCGCACATCCTCCACGCTCGCCGGCCGATGCTGCGCGATGCGGGCCGCGGTGTGGGTGGTCAGGTCGACGATCAGCGTATTGATCATGCGCCGGATGGTCTCGGCGATCATGCGCCGCTGCGAGACATCCGGGTACTGCGCGACGACCGCGTCGTAATGGCGCGCGAAGAAGCGGACCTGACGCAGCTGCTCCACGGTGACCAGCCCGGAACGCAGGCCATCGTCGATGTCATGGTTGTTGTAGGCGACTTCATCCGCCAGGTTGGCCAACTGGGCTTCCAGCGACGGGCGCCGCCTGCGGATGAAGCGCTCGCCGACGGCACCCAGCTGCCGCGCATGGGCCAGCGAGCAATGCTTGAGTATGCCTTCGCGCGTTTCGAAGCACAGGTTCAGCCCATTGAAGGCCGCGTAGCGTTCTTCCAGCTCATCGACCACGCGCAGGCTTTGCAGGTTATGTTCGAAGCCGCCGGCGCCGGGCGCGAGCTCGTGCATGCAGGCGTTCAGCTCATCCTGGCCGGCGTGGCCGAAAGGGGTGTGGCCCAGGTCATGGGCCAACGAGATGGCCTCGGTCAGTTCCTCGTTCACGCGCAGGCTGCGGGCCAGCGTGCGCGCGATCTGCGCGACTTCCAGGCTGTGCGTCAGCCGCGTGCGGAAAAGATCGCCCTCGTGGTTGATGAAGACCTGGGTCTTGTATTCCAGGCGGCGGAACGCCGTGCAATGGATGATGCGGTCGCGATCGCGCTGGAATTCGCTGCGGTTCTGCGGCGGGGGTTCGGCATGCGCGCGGCCCCGGCTATGGAGAGGATTGGCGGCGTAGGCAGCCAGTGTGTCCGCGACTGTGTTCATAGGGCGATCATGGTTGATTCCTGTCTATCGGACCCACGCCGGCACGATCAGCCGACGGTACGCGCCAGCACCCGCCGCACGGCGTCCTCCGGCGCGGCCCGGGTAATGGCCTGCCCGATACGTGGCGTCAGGACGAAGCGTATCTCGCCGCCTTCCGCTTTTTTGTCCACCCGCATCAAGGCCATCCAGCGTTCCGCGCCCAGGTCGGGGGCCGTGGTCGGGCAGCCGATGGCCTCGACCAGCTTCCTGACGCGGGCCACGTCCGCCACGGGGAAACCGGCCACCTCCGCGGACAGTTCCGCCGCCTGCACCATGCCGCAGCCCACCGCCTCGCCGTGCAGCCATGCGCCATAGCCCAGCCCGGACTCGATCGCGTGGCCGAAAGTGTGGCCCAGGTTCAGGATGGCGCGCAGGCCGGACTCGCGCTCGTCCTGCGCCACGACCTTGGCCTTCAGTTCGCACGACACCTGGATGGCATGTCCCAGCACGCGGCGATCCAGCGCACGCAGCGACGCGGCATGTTCTTCGCACCACGCCCAGAAACCGGCGTCCAGGATCATGCCGTATTTGATGACTTCCGCCAGCCCGGCGGACACTTCGCGCGCCGGCAGGGTGGCCAGCACGTCGGTATCGATTTCGACCGCCACCGGCTGGTGGAAAGCGCCCACCATATTCTTGCCCAGCGGATGGTTCACGCCCGTCTTGCCGCCGACCGATGAATCCACCTGCGCCAGCAGCGTGGTGGGCACCTGCACGAAGCGGATGCCGCGCATATACACCGCCGCGGCAAACCCCGTCATATCGCCGATCACGCCGCCCCCCAGCGCCACCAGCACGGAACGCCGGTCGAAGCCGTTGGACAGCAGCGCATCGAAGATCTGGTTCAACGTGCGCCAGTCCTTGTGTTCCTCGCCATCGGGCAGTTCGATGCGCACGACCTTGCGGCCTGTCCTGGCCAAAGCACGCTCGGCGCGCTCGGCATACAGGGACGCGACGGTGGGATTGGTGACGAGGCCGATGGCGGTGGCGTCGGCCGGGATGGCCTCGTCCAGGCAATCGAGCCTGCCCGGCGCGATACGTATGGGATAGCGGGCGCCGGGAACGGCGACGTCGACGACATTCATGTTTTCTTCTCGTAGGCCTGCAGTTTGGGCACCAGGTGCTTGACCAGGGTGCTGACGGGGATGCAGCCGGTCTCGATGGTCAGGTCGGCGACTTCCTGGTACAGCGGCTCGCGCCGCGCCAGCAGATCGCGCAACGTCGCGCGCGGATCGGCCGTGGCCAGCAAAGGGCGGTTGCGATCGCGGCAGGTGCGGCGATACAGCTCATCCACGCTGGCGCGCAGGTAGATGACGATGCCGTCGCGCCGCAACACGGCGCGGTTTTCTTCCGCCAGGATGGCGCCGCCCCCGGTGGCCAGCACGATGCCCCGCCGCGCGGCGCAGTTCGCCAGCGCGGCGGCTTCCCGCTTGCGAAAGCCGGCCTCGCCCTCGATCTCGAAAATCACCGGCACGCGCACCCCGCAGCGGGATTCGAGTTCGTGGTCCAGGTCGACGAACTCGCGGCCCAGCACGCGCGCCAGCGACCGGCCGATCGTGGTCTTGCCCGCGCCCATCATGCCGACCAGGAAAATCGGCGTGTCGTAAGGCAGGCTGGCCAGCGGCGTGGCGCAGGGGGCGGCGCAGGTAGCGGATTCGGGTTCGGCTGCCGGCGCGGCGGCCGCGCAATCGGGTTGGGACGCGTTCATAAAGCGTATTATCCCATTGGGATCAGTTGCCCGCGCGCCACACTGAACCACGCTGTTACAGAAACCGCGCGCGCACCCGGATCGGGGGCGCGGGTTCCCCGTAAAATCGCGGCGATGAGCAAGCCCCAGACTTCAACTTCCAAAAAAGACAAGCCCGATTCGAGCGGCTCCCCCTTTGTCCGTTTCTTCTTCAAGCTGGGCATTTTCTGCGCCGGACTGGCGTGCTGCGGCCTGCTGCTGGGCGGCATGGCCCTCGCCCTGGCCTGGCCGAACCTGCCCGACCTGCACGCGATGACGGACTACCGTCCGCGCATCCCGCTGCGGGTCTATACCGCCGACAAAGTGCTGATAGGCGAGTTCGGCGAAGAACGGCGCAACGTGCTGCGCTTCAACGAAATCCCCGACGTCATGAAGTCCGCGGTCCTGGCCGCGGAGGACGACCGCTTCTACCAGCATGGCGGCATCGACTGGACCGGAGTGGTGCGGGCCGGGCTGACCAACCTGATCAGCATGTCGAAGTCGCAGGGCGCCAGCACCATCACGATGCAGGTGGCGCGCAACTTCTACCTGTCGTCCGAAAAGACCTACACCCGCAAGTTCTACGAACTGCTGCTGACGTTCAAGATCGAGTCCAGCCTGAGCAAGGACCAGATCCTCGAGCTATACATGAACCAGATCTATCTGGGACATCGCGCCTACGGCTTCGCCGCGGCGTCGCGCACCTATTTCGGCAAACCGCTGTCGCAGATCACGCCGGCGGAAGCGGCGATGCTGGCAGGTATCCCGAAGGCGCCGTCGCGCTTCAATCCCATTTCCAACCTGCCGCGCGCGGAAGTGCGCCAGCACTACGTTCTGGGCCGCATGCACAGCCTGGGCTACCTGACGGACCCGGAATACCAACAGGCGATGGCCCAGCCCATCGTCATCAAGTCGGCCGAAGGCACGCCGGCCGGGGGCTACGCCATCCATGGCGAATACGTGGCCGAACTGGCGCGCCAGCTGCTCTATGGCGTGTACCAGGACAACGTCTACTCCCGCGGCATCAATATCTACACCACGGTCCAATCCAAGGACCAGGAAGTCGCCTACCGGGCCGTGCGCGACGGCGTGCTGGACTACACCCGCCGCGCGCCTTACCCCGGCCCCGAAGCGCAGCTGGACCTGCCCGCCGGCGTGGAAAAAGATCCGCAAGCCCTGGACGATGTGCTGGACGGCGTGCTGGACAAGTACTCCGACAGCGACGACCTGCTGGTGGCGGTGGTGCTGTCGGCCAGCCCGACGGAAATCAAAGTGGCGCGCAGTTCGCGCGAAATCATCACCATCAACGACAAGAAAGTGCTGTCGGTGGTCGCGCGTGCGCTGAATCCCAAGGCCAAGGACGACCTGCGCATCCGCCGCGGTTCCGTGGTGTACATCCACAAGCTCGGACCGGACGCTTGGGAAGTCCTGAATATGCCCTCGGTGCAGGCGGCCTTCGTGTCGCTGTCGCCCCAGGACGGCGCCATCCGCGCCATGGTCGGCGGCTTCGATTTCTACCGCGGCAATTTCAACCGGGTCACGCAGGCGTGGCGCCAGCCGGGTTCGAATATCAAGCCCTTTATCTATTCGGCCGCGCTGGAGCGCGGCCTGACGCCGGCCACGCAGATTTCCGACCAGCCCTTCGCGCTGAGCGCGGCGCAAACCGGCTCCAAGGCCTGGACGCCCAAGAACTACGGCAACGCCTACGAGCCCATGCTGACCATGCGGCAGGGCCTGTACAAGTCCAAGAACATGGTTTCCATCCGCATCCTGCAGGCCATCGGACCGCAGTATGGGCAGGATTACCTGACACGCTTCGGCTTCGACAAATCGCGCCAGCCAGCCGTGCTGCCCCTGGCGCTGGGCGCCGGTTCGGTCACGCCGCTGCAACTGGCCGGCGCCTATTCCGTATTCGCCAACGGCGGCTATCGCGTCACACCCTATCTGATCGACCGGGTCACCGATAGCAGCGGCAAGGTCGTCATGCAGTCCAAGCCGTTGGTCGCCGGCGATTCGGCCGCTCGCGCCATCGACCCGCGCACGGCCTTCGTCATGGACGACATGCTGCGCGGCGTCGCTACCTACGGCACCGCGGCGCGCGCCCGGGTGGTCCTCAAGCGCAACGACATCGCGGGCAAGACCGGCACCACCAACGAATCCGTGGACGCCTGGTTCTCCGGATACACCCCCAGCCTGGAAGCAACCGCGTGGCTGGGGTACGACCAGCCCAAGTCGCTGGGCTCGCGCGAAACCGGCGGCGGCGCAGCCTTGCCGATCTGGCTGGACTATATGCAGGAAATGCTCAAGGGCGTACCCGAACAGAAACAGCGGCCCAGGCCCGACGGTCTGATCGTCGATAACGGCGAGTACTATTTCTCGGAATTCCCGCCGGGCCAGGCGGTGGCGCGGCTGGGCTTGCCGGCGCCCGGTTCGGACAGCCTGGGCGATCTGTTGAACTCGCTGCGCGCCGCCGATGCCGACAGCCGGCCATCCGGAACCAGCTTCGGCGAAGGATCCCTGCCCGGACAGCAGTAAGCCGGACGCGTGGCGGCGGGTTCCCCGAAGCGGCGAACCCTAGACCTTCACAGTAATCGGCGCGCCCGCCGCGTCCGAACAGATCTGCGACAAGGCGTCGTGCAAGGGCGGACCGCCGCGCGTATCCAGCCAGTGCTGCCCGTCGTAGCGGTAGTGAAAACCGCCGCTGCGCGCCGCCACCCAGAGTTCCTGCATGGCGGCCTGGCTGTTGATGACGACGTGCGTATCGTCTTCGAAAACCAGGGTCAGTACATTGCCGCTGCGGTTGGCTTCCACGTCGACATCGAGCGCCCCGGCCCAGTCGTCAGCCTGGCTTTCGATGCTGTCCAGCACCTGCTCCACCAACGCAAGAAATTCGGTTTCGTTCATAATCCAGTCTGCAAGAATTACGGAGTTCCCAGTGTCCCACCCGGCATACAGCCGTACCGCTCTACGCATTGTAGCCACGCTGGCTGCCGCCGCGTCGCTCGCGGCCTGCGGCTACAAGGGCCCGCTCATGGCACCTTCCCAGGCGCCCGTGCTCAAGCCCCCGCCCAAAGTCGTGGCGCCACTGACATTCCGTGCCGCGCCCGGGGTTCACCTGGTGCCGGCCCTTCCCGACTACCCGCCGTCCGCGACGCAACAATGAATCCTGTCTCTTCCGCGCCGGCGCAGCCTGCCGGCTATCCGCATTTCCATTACCAGAACGGCGCCCTGCATGCGGAAGGCGTGCCCCTGCAGATGCTGGCGGAGCGCCTCGGCACGCCGCTGTACGTGTATTCGCGCGCGGCGCTGCAGGCCGCCTGGGAATCGTACCGCGTCGCCGTCGCCGGGCGCGACGTCCTCGTGTGCTACGGCATGAAGGCTAATTCCAACCTGGCGGTGCTGAAGGAATTCGCCCGCCTGGGCGCCGGCTTCGACATCGTGTCCGGTGGCGAACTGCATCGCGTGCTCACGGTGGGGGCGGATCCGGCCAAGGTCGTGTTCTCCGGGGTCGGCAAACAGGCCTGGGAGATGCGCAAGGCGCTGGAAGCAGACGTCAAGTGCTTCAACGTCGAATCCGAAGCCGAACTCCACTTGCTGTCGGACGTGGCGGTTTCTCTCGGCAAGACGGCCCGCGTGTCGCTGCGCGTGAATCCCGACGTGGATGCGGGCACCCACCCGTATATCTCGACCGGGCTGAAGGAAAACAAATTCGGCATCGCCATCGCCGATGCCCCGCGCATCTACCAAACGGCCGCGGCGCTGCCCGGGCTGCACGTCACCGGCGTCGATTGCCACATCGGCTCCCAGATCACGGATGTCGCGCCCTACCTGGACGCCCTCGATAAGCTGCTGGACCTGATCGACGGCTTGCGCGCCGCCGGCATCGCGGTAGAGCACCTGGACCTGGGCGGCGGCCTGGGCATCCGCTACACCGACGAAACGCCCTTGCAGCCGGCCACGCTGCTGGGCCAAGTCTACGAACGCCTGGACGCGCGCGGCTGGGGCCATTTGAAGCTGATCATGGAACCAGGGCGCTCGCTGGTGGGCAATGCCGGTGTCCTGCTGACGACCGTGCAGTTCCTGAAGCACGCGGAAGCCCGCAATTTCGCCATTGTCGACGCCGCGATGAACGACCTCATCCGTCCGACCCTGTACGACGCCTGGCACGGCGTGCTGCCCGTGCAGCCACGCGGCGGCGCCACGCAGGAATATGACGTCGTCGGCCCGGTCTGCGAAAGCGGCGATTGGCTGGCCAGGCAGCGCGCCCTGGCGGTCGAGCGCGGCGACGTACTGGCCATCGAGTCCACCGGCGCATACGGCATGGTCATGGCCGGCAACTACAACACGCGTCCGCGCCCCGCCGAAGTCATGGTCGACGGCATGGAATTCCATGTGATCCGCCAACGCGAAACGGTGCAAGACCTGCTGCGCGGGGAAACCACGTTGCCCTGAGTCCTCTCGGGCCCGCGCGGCGCAGCGCTCCACGACGCCCGGAAAGGCGTTCTTCCCTGGGAAGGACGCCTTTTTTCCTATATGCGGAAGCCGCCGCCGGGACTACAGCTGCCCGTAGGAATGCAGGCCCGACAGGAACATGTTCACGCCCAGGAAGGCGAACCCGGTGATCAACAGTCCGACCAGGGCCCAGTAGGCCGCCATCGCCCCACGCAGGCCCTTGATCAGGCGCATGTGCAGCCAGGCGGCGTAGTTCAGCCAGACGATAAGCGCCCAGGTTTCCTTCGGATCCCATTGCCAGTAGGCACCCCAGGCGTCCGCCGCCCACAGCGCGCCCAGGATGGTCGCAACGGTGAAAAAGGCGAAGCCGACGGTGATGGCGCGATACATGATGTCGTCCAGCACCGCCAGCGGCGGCAAGGCCGCCGCCACGCGGCGCCGGCCCAGCAGGATGCCGCCGACGATGACCGCGCCCACGCCGAAATACTCCATCCATGCCGCCGACAAGCCCTTGGTACGGAACACCATGGGCTCGGCGCACAGCAGCACGCCCAGGATGAACAAGGGGGCCAGCTTGCGCCAGGACGTCGTTTCGCCATGCTCTTTCACCAGGTAGGCGAAACCCACCATGGCCGACAGCGAGAACGTGCCATAGCCGATGAAATTCGCCGGCACGTGCAGCTTCATCCACCAGCTCTTGAGCGCCGGCACCAGCGGCTGGATCTGCGCGGCGTCCCGGGTAAAGGCGTACCACAGCAGGAACATCACCGCCGAGGAAATCACCAGCAGCACGAAACCGCCCAGGGCGCGGGTTGCGTAGCGGCGCTCGTAGTACAGGTAGAAAAGCGCCGTGATCAGCGAAAACAGCACGAACACTTCATACAGGTTGCTGACCGGGATATGGCCGAGGTCCGGCCCCATCAGATGGCTTTCGCGCCAGCGCACCAGCATGCCGGTCAGGCCGGCGAATACCGCGCCCCAGGTCAGCGCGGTGCCCAGCCACGCGGCCGTCGGGCTGAACAGGCCCAGCCAGTAAGAAACCGTCGCCAGCACGAACAGCGCGCACATCCACAGGATGGCGGACTGCGAGGACAGCAGGTATTTCAGGAAGAACACGTCCTCGGCACGCCCCAGGTCATGCCCGTACAGCATCACCGCCAGACCGCTGGCCAGCGCCGCGGCGATCATCAGCCGGCGCAGGGGACGCCACAGCCAGCCCAGCCAGGTCAGCACCAGCACGGCGGCGCTCAGGATGACTTTCTCGTAATAATCCATGGAGCCGGCAAAGCGCGTCAGCGCATAACCCGCCCCCACGGCAAGCAGCAGGAAAAACACGGCATCGGTCCAATCGGGACGCCCGCGCCGGACGCGCGCGTCGCCGCTTTCGGCCATACCTTCCTGCCACAGGTTCTCGTGCGCGGAGGAAATTGCGGATTCGGACATGAGCTTGCTACCTCACTGCTTCAGGCGCAGCAGCGCCTCTTTGAGCCGGTCGAATTCACGGTGGAAGTCCAGTGTACGCCGCTGGGATGTCATTGCCGCGTGCACGGCGCTCCCGCGGCCTTCCGGGCCGGGCGCCACCCACACCCAGACGCGGCGATCGCGGATGAAGAACATGCTGAACACGCCCAGTATCAGCAGCAGGCAACCGATGTAGACCGCCTTTTTGCCGGGCGTGCGGCTGACCTGGAACACGCTGGCCTGCACCTGCTTGAAATCCGACAGCGCGAAGAATACAGGCGCCGGATACATTGCCAGGTCGGACAGCGCGGCCACCGCGACACGCGACCAGACCTCGGCGCGTTCGGCGGCCGGGCCTTCGGTCGGCAGCGGCGGCAATCCCGCCCGCTCCCGCTCCATGACGCGCAGTTCGCCCACGCTGGCGCCAATCAGCCGCACCACGATATCGGCCGCGCGCTCCAGTTCGGATGCCGGCGCATTGCTCTGCAGGAAACCCGCCACTGCCTGCAGGCCGCCTTCGGAGAAGGTCTGCAACGCACGTTCCGCGGCAGTCTGCAGGGGCTGGCGGTCGCTGCCGGCCGGCGCATTCTTTTCCGCGAAGCGGCGCGCCGCCTCCTTGCGCGCCTGCGGATCGGCCAGCAAGGCGCGCAGGCGCATGAATTCGGCAACGGAGTTGTCATCGTCCGCGGGAAGCCGCAGGTAACGGTAGTTCTCGCCGGCATTGTTGCGCACGCCCGCCAGGAATACCGGAAAGCCGTCCAGCACCACCGGCAGCATGTAATTGCGGAACTCGTGCGCCTGGCCGCTGGCGTCGATCAGGCGGTATTCGACCGCCGGGCCCACGTTGCGCAGATGTTCGTTGCGCTTGCCCGCCGCACTGCCGGCCACCGACGCGACGTTCTGGACGAAATCGCGGGCCGGCTTGGGCGCGCCGCCCGACAGGTCCTCGACGTTGATCGGACGCAGCGCCGTGATGTCCACCTTCAGCCCGCGCGCGTCGGCCGGCGCATCCTTACCCGTATCGCTGCTCTTGCCCACGGTGCCCGATACCTCGAACGGCGCCGCATCGCTGCCGCGCAGAGGGTAGCCGCGCAGTTGCACGGAACTGCCGCCATCGTCGAAACTGGACTGGTACACCGTGACGCCCTTGTAGCGCAGCGGCTCGTTGACTTCGATGGTCTTGTCGAAGGTCTTGCCCGTATCGGGGTCGCGCACCTCGACTTCGCTGGCGAAACGGCTGGGCATGCCCGTCGAGTAGTAATCGACGATGAACTTCTTCAGCGTCAGGGTAAAGGGTATCGGCTGCACCAGGGCGCCGTCGCCCACCATGACGACCGCGTTATTCGCGCGCCCGCCTTCCGGAATCATCATGCTGGAGCGGAAGCTCGGGTTGTTCACCGACAGCCGGCCGCTGGGCGGCACCTCGCTGATCAGCATGTTCTCGACGATGGGCTTCTTGCCGCCCAGCCACACCTGCGCGCGTACCGCCAGCTCGCTATCGAGCAGGCCACCCACGCAAATCACGATCATCGCCGTGTGGGCGAAGATATAGCCAAGCCGGTTGGCACTGCCTTTCTTGGCGGCCAGCAGCACGCCATCGCCGTCCTGGCGCTCCTTGACCGCGTAGCCCAGCGACTTCAGCAGCTGGCGGGTGCGGGCCAGGGTATCCGCCGACGCCGCACCGCTGTCGAACTCCACCCGCTGCGGAAAGGCGCGTAGGCTGGACACGCGCACATATTCGCGGAAGGACACCGCGTCGCGCAGCATCTTGGGCGCATTGCGCGTCAGGCACACCCCGGTGGAGACCACCAGGAATGACATGATGACCAGGAACCACCAGCTGTTGTAGACGTGCCAGAGGGAAAATTTGTCGAAAACGCCATACCAGAACGGCCCGAACTGGTCGATGTAGGCGGAAGAGGCCTGGTTCTGCACCAGCACCGTGCCGACGATGCTGGCGACGCAGATGAACATCAGCAGGCTGACGGCGAAACGCATGGAGCCCAGGAGCTCCAGCATATCCCCGGGCAGGGAGCGCAGATCGTAGCGTAGGGTCGGGGGATTCTGATGCATGGGAAAAGGGGGCCGCCTGAACGACCGGGCGCCCCCTTGCTAGGGTCTGCGGGCCATCATAAGCGCTTCGCACTCATCGTGTCCGGCCGGGTGGCCTGATCCGGACAAGTATAGACAGGGCGCCCGCGCAATGGTTCGTGCACGGGCCGCACCGTCAGCGCAGGCCGGCGGCGTAGTCGGAAACCGCCTTGATATCGTCGGCCGTCATGCGGCTGGCGATCTCGTGCATGGGCTGGCTGTTGTTCCGGCTGCCATCCTGGAAAAGCTTCAGCTGCTCTTCGATATAAGAGGGGAACTGGCCCGACAGGCGGGGATACTGTGCCGGAACGCCAGCCCCGTTGGCGGAGTGGCAGGACGCGCAGGCCGGCACATTGCGGTCGGGCAGGCCGGCGCGCCAGATGGTCTGGCCGCGATCCACCAGGGATTTCTGCCCAGCGGTGGCGGGTTCCTTCAGCTGCTGCTGGGACAGGTACAGGGCGATGTTCTGCATGTCCTGCGGCGTCAGCGACTGCACGATGGCCGTCATGGGCGTGGGATTGCCGCCCGCACCGTTGCGCAGCGGCACCTTGGCGCCCTGCTTGAGCTGGAAATCGCCCAACTGCTTGGCCAGGTATTCATGCGCCTGGGCCGCCAGATTGGGATTGGTGGGAATGGTGCTGTTGCCGGCGGCGCCGTGACAGCTCGCACAGGCGATGATGCCGCGCGCCTGATCGCCGTTGGTATAGAGCTGTTCGCCCTTCCCAGCGTCCGGCTTGGCCGCCGGCGCCGCAGCATCGGCCGCGAAACTCGGAAAAACGGCGGTCGTACCCAACACCAACCCGCCCACAACCAACATCCGGGACAGCACACGCTTCATGAAAACCTCGACGTTCGCAGCATCGACTCACGGCGCTGGTACGCGCCGTTTATGATTTGCCTATGTTTTCCATTCGCCTGCCCACGAGCTGCCGGTATACCCCGAGTTCTGTGATGCGACGCGGCGTGCTACACCGTCAGCGGACTGGCGCCCACCCTTGCAAACGCCGGATTATACAATAGGGCTCGTACCCCTCTATTTACCATCCCCGTGTCCCTCCTCCATCGCGCCTCGTTTTTCATTTCGGCAGCCCGCCTGGATCAGCTGCCGCCGCCCGGCGCGCCGGAAGTCTGTTTCGTCGGCCGTTCCAACGCCGGCAAGTCCACGGCCATCAATGTCCTGACCAACCAGCGCCGCCTGGCCTTTTCCAGCAAGACGCCGGGACGGACGCGTTTGATCAACATGTTCGGCCTGCCTGACCCTTACGACCCCGAACGTCCGATGGGCTTCCTGGTCGACCTGCCCGGCTATGGCTACGCCGCCATCAGCCAGGGCGAACGCGACAAATGGGCCGAACTGCTCGGCGGCTACCTGGCCACGCGCGCGTCGCTGGCGGGCATCGTCCTGCTGATCGACATCCGCCGCGGCGTGACCGACCTGGATCGCCGGCTGGCGGACTTCATCGCGCCCACGGGCCGGCCGGTCCTGGCGCTGCTGACCAAGGCCGACAAACTGCCTTACGGCCAGCGCATGCGCACCGTCTTCACGGTGCGCAAGGACCTGGCGGATATCGGCGCGCTGCATACCGTGCCGTTCTCTGCGCCGGACCGCATCGGACTGGAAGAAGCCACCGAGCACATCGAAAACTGGATCTCTCCGAAGGTAGTGCCATGAATCACCACATCGTATCGGCGGGCTTTCCCGCGTCCCGGCCCCGTCGCCTGCGCCGCGACGATTTCACGCGCCGCCTGGTCCGCGAAAACACGCTGACCGCCAACGACCTGATCTACCCCGTGTTCGTCGCCGACGGCAAGGGCTTGCGCCAGGACGTGCCGTCGATGCCCGGCGTGGTCCGCTACTCGCTGGACACCCTGCTGCCGGTTGCGGAAACCTGCATGGAACTCGGCATACCGGTGATGGCGCTGTTTCCGGTCATCGACAGCGCGCTGAAAACGCCGGACGGCATCGAGGCGGCCAACCCGGACGGCCTTGTCCCGACGGTGGTCGCCGAACTGAAAAAACGCTTTCCCGAACTGGGCCTGCTGACCGACGTGGCGCTGGACCCCTACACCAGCCACGGGCAGGACGGCCTGATCGACGAAGCCGGGTATGTGCTGAACGAACCCACGGTCGAGATTCTGGTGAAACAGGCGCTGGTGCAGTCGCAGGCCGGCGTGGACATCGTCGCTCCCAGCGACATGATGGACGGGCGCATCGGCGCCATACGCCAGGCACTGGAAGATGCGCAGCACATTCATACCCGCATCATGGCTTATTCCGCCAAGTACGCGAGCGCCTTCTACGGCCCCTTCCGCGACGCCGTGGGGTCGGCGGCCAACCTGGGCAAATCGAATAAGGCCGTCTACCAGATGGATCCCGGCAATATCGACGAAGCCCTGCGCGAGGTGGCCGCGGATCTGGCCGAAGGCGCCGATATGGTCATGGTCAAGCCCGGCATGCCGTATCTGGATGTCCTGCGGCGGGTAAAGGATGCCTTCCGCGTGCCGACTTTCGCGTACCAGGTTAGCGGCGAATACGCCATGCTGAAAGCCGCCGCGGCCAACGGCTGGCTGGACCACGACAAAGTCATGATGGAAGCGCTGCTGGGATTCAAGCGGGCCGGTGCCGACGGCATCCTGACCTACTTCGCCATCGACGCGGCCCGCTGGCTCAAGAGCCGCGCGTCCTGATCGATCCGCAGCGCGCGGCGGCTACCACTGCACCCGGACGCCGCCGCCGATCCGCTCGCGCGTGCCGGCCGGGGATACGGGCACATCATCCACGCGCTCTGCCACACCATAGACGGTAACGTCCGGGCCCAGCGGTCTTTCGATCTTCGTTCCGGTATATCGCCGCCCTGTGGGCTTTTCTATCCGCGTGTAGGGACGCGGCGACGCGCCGTCGGCATCGCTCGATGGGGCGCCGCCCGGCAGCGGGGCGGCCGATGCCGCATTCCGGCGACGCCCAGGCCAACGAAGCACCGGCCAGCAAGATGCCCAGCACTGCCAGCGTCCGGCCGCACCCATGTGACAGAAACCTGCCGCGGTTCATACGTATTAATTTCCATGATCGGATCGGGTACGCACGCTGGTGGCGAAAGGCAAAGGCGCGGTTCCTGCTTTGCCGCCCGCCATATGGGACCTCGTACCGTCAGACCGCGGATTGTGCGGACTTGCGTTTCAGAATGAACCGCAGCTGGCGCAGGCCGCGGTCGAGCCTGCTGACCC